>CAVFHY010000024.1:0-25826 GCA_963622445.1 Bacteroidaceae bacterium | reverse complement strand
GTCGGAGAGGTCGAACTGCTCAATGCGTCCGAGGTCGGAGGTGTCGGACTACTCAAAGCGTCCGCTGTAGAAGTGCTTTCGTTAGGGGTGGTCTTTTTAGGGAATGGGATATGCGTGCCGATGATGGTCAGAAGCCATGTGACGGCTGCCCAACACTCTTTGGCGTCCCACATCCAATAGTCTCCCCAAGCATCTTTTGCCCATACCGAACCGCACAGCATACCGATAAGCAGCAGCGACGAAGCGGTGGTGAGCAGGCTCTGCGGCAGTGTCGCCCATCTTCCTTGCAGGGGGCGAACAATGTTCCACACTGCCGCTATCAGCCCCAAGGCAAGCAGCGAATAGGCTACCATATAGACCAGTATATGCGGGAAGAACCACAGACTGCGCAACGCCGGCATCAGCGTACCGAGTTCGACACGCGCCAACGAGGCGGCGCAGAAGACTGCTGCCAAGACCAACGACACAGGAAGCACATACCAACTATGCCACGCACGACAAGTCTGCGCCAACGCACCCAAGACCATCAGCACAAAGCCGATATACACGACTGGCAGCCACGGGTCTCGCACTACTTCAAGAATACAGAAGTCGCCCTGCGCATGGTCGTAGTCGGATTGGTAAATCCACCAGCCGTGATAGCGTGCGGGATGGTTGATTGAAGTCTCGACAATGTCCCGCCCATCTATCTCGAGCGTGGATGTGTATTGTTTGGGGCTTTTGCCATCGGCATAGTAGTCGATACGGAAATCCTGCAGGCGTATCGCCATAGGCAACACGACCGGTTTCCCCTGCACGGTATATGCCACACGCTCCGTGGCGTGGCTATCCACTACGATCTTGACATCTGTCTCGACGACCGCACCGACCATACCACCAAGCAGCACAACAAACAGCCCGATATGGCTCAATGCCCCCGTCCAGCGGCGATGGCGAAGATCGCCGATTCCGGCTACGAGCAACAGCACCGCCGCCAGCATAGCCACCGAGACAAACAGCCACGAATGGTAGAGGCGTACCGCCCATGTGCCCTCTATGATAAGCAACAGAACGAGCAGGAGCAGTGTGACTGCTCCTGCCCATCGCAGTATCGTTGTACGATTAGATTGCATTGATAAAAGCCACTAAGGCGTCACGGTCCTTCTTGGTCAAGTTGTAGAACTTCTTGACGGACTCCAAGGCATCGCTCTCCTCGCTATAGCCGTGCCACATGATGGCCTCAACCGTTGTACGCGCACGGGTATCGTGCATACGAGCCTCGTAAGCGTCACCCGTGATCTTCTTGTGCAGACCACGACCCCAAAGCGGAGTGGTACGGCACCAACCCGTACGGATGTCATTCTCCATACAGAGTTTGTGTTGTACGAAGTCGGTATAAGGCCAGATAGTCTGGTACGGGTAGCGCGGCATATCGCTGTTGCGCTTGAAGAACTTGTTCGGGTCTTGGATGTGGTCTGCGCCCGTTGTCCACGACGGACGGTGGCAAGCGGCACAACCAATCTGAGTAAACAATTCACGACCACGCAATACATTCTCGTCGTGTACATTACGCGCTGCGGGAACTGCCAAACCACGGTGCCAAACCATGAAGTCGGAATACTCGTCGTCGGTCATCTCGACAGGCAGGTCGGTGCAGGTCAGGTAGTTGTAGATATTCTGCTCCACATTGTCGGTGAACCAGTCTGCATGCTCGTGGTTGGGGTCAATCTTCTCGATATAAGCGGGGAAACCTGCTTGTACCTCAGGGTCTTTGGACGAGATGGTAGCGTAGGTAGTACCAGCCAAGTCGAGGTAGTGGTAGCGACGGTCGGAACGGGTCACATTGGTGATGTTCCAGATTGCGTTCGCACCGGCGGCATCCAACAACGGACCACGCGACATAGCATAGGTATAGCGGCGGACATACTTGGTGCCGTCACCCTGCTTCGAGTTGGAGTAGTAGGCACCGTCTTTCCAGTTGCCACCCTCAAACCAAGCCGATTTCCAGTGCTTGATATAGCCCTTGTTGTATGCCAACTCCTCCTTTGCCCACTGAGCGGTAATGGAGTCGTCAGGGATAGCGTCGGTAAGACCCGTACCATAGACACCGATGGTGTTCTCGAGGCGTACCTCGTACTGGCCGAGGTCGATCTGCTCATGACCATAGACAGCGTCCTCTGGCATATTGACAACCGGGTAACGCAATTCGAAGGGCTCGCCGTCCTCGAACGCCATCTTGTTGTTGCTGGCAGCACAGGTGTTGACCGTATGCCATGTGACTGTTATCTTGCTCTCGTCGATAGGTGCCTTGAACGGCGCAACGGCGTGCAGTTGGGGCATACCTGCCACCCAAGTCTTGTAGTTCTCCGTGGTAGGGTCGAAGATAACGAGCAGGGTACCGTTACCGATTTCCTGCGTGTTGTAGGTACCTTCTTCCACCGACTTGCCGTGTCCGTACCCCGGGTGGCAGTGTAAGCAGGAAGAACGCACATAGACGGGACCCAGTCCTCCACGAGTACCCGTGGAGTTGCTCATAAACTGTTTCTCAAAGAGAGCCTCGCCCGCCTTGAACGACTCTAACCAGTTGCCGTTGTCGATAGAGGGCGTCGGTTGCTCGTAGGCATTCGAGGTAGAGATGTACGAGGTACCAAGTTGTCCGCCCGTGTAGTACCAATCGGGTAACTCGGTGTCCGTGTTGGTCGGCTCGTCATTTGAACCGTTGCTGTTGGTATGGCAACTTGCCAGTGCGAAAACACTGACAAGCATGCCTACCATTAGATATGATTTCTTCATACTAATGAGATTTTATGTTATTTTTGTTTAGTCTTGTGCACTCAATTTGGCATTTACCTTTTGGAGTACATTTACGAGGTCAGTACCTACAACCTTAACAGCGTTGGTAGCTGCTTCGCCCTTGGCATTGGCATCGAGAGCGAACGGCTCTGCAATTTTACCGATAGCCTCGATAGCGTTCTCGATAGCTGTGCGGCACTCGGTATCCAGCGCAGCGTCAACGGTCTTGATGTAGTCGGAGATAGAAGCATCGCCCGAGTTGCTGCCGCAGTATGCGTTCTGGATAGAACGGATGTTGTCCTGGAAGTCCTCAATCGAGTTGAGCGCATACGGGCTCTCGATGTAGTTGCGGTCCTCAGCCGAAGTAGCACTGTTCGGACGACCAATTTTGGTGTTACCAACCTCGTCGGCAATATCGATACAGCCTTGGATAACTTCCTCAGCAGCCTCTTGGTAGGTAGAATAGGTACCACCGGTAGCCACCTTCATGTACGAGCCGTAGCCCTTGGTGAACTCTACACCGTAGTCGATCTCAGCCTCTTCGAGAATAGTCTGTTTCTCCTCGCTGACATTGTCCACACCTGCCCACGATGCCTCGAGAGCAACGGTCTGGTTGCGCAAGTCCTCTGCCACAGCCACGAGATAAACCAACTCGGCACGAGTGTAGGTCGAGATGTCGTGGGTGCGAACATTGCTCTTGTCGGCATTGTCGGTAGCATAGAGCATGTACTCGATAGCGTGGAAACCAAGCAGACCATAGCCGAGTTTCGTACCTACATAGTCAGCACCCTGCTCCTCGATTTGCTTCATCTGCTCTGCATTGCCGAGCATGGCGTCCATACCGTCCTTGTCGAGAGGCCACGAGTCGATATGCGGGTCGATATTATGGTTGGCAGCAGGACCATAGAGGAATGCCTCGCTCAACTCCCAGTAACGGCGAGCGGCTGTCCACGAAGCAGCGGCTGCTTGTACATCGGCATCGGTCAGCGTCTTTGCCTCGAACTTATTGAAGATGTTTTCGCAGTCGGCATAGAGCGTAACGGTAGCGTCAGAAAGGCTCTTATAAGTCGGGATGACGGTGTTGTCCACATACGGGGTCATCGCTTCCTTGAGAGCGCTCTCCTTGGGCGAATCTACATCCGAATTGTTATTCTTCTCACACGATGTGAGACTGAGTGTGGCTACCGAAAGTAGCGTTGCGTAAAAGAAAATCTTTTTCATTCTTGTTGTGTAATTATTTATTGTATTATTATAGGCTTGTTTTGGGTATTTTTGGCGGCTAGGTTGCGGACTCCTTCGGGATGATAAGATGGGAATAGCATCCGCAGCCTTAACCTATTTTAGTTACAACTGGAAGAAACCACTGTAGTTGATGCTCAGTGCGATATAGGGCTCGTTGTTGTATTTTGTGGTCGAGTTGGGGTTCTGGTTGAGAATACCGTAACCGAACTCGCCTTTCACTACGATCTGCGGAATCGGGAAGTAGTTGAAACCGCACGACACTTTCTGACGCCCCGTCCAGTAACTGCGGGTAGATGCCACCTTGGCTTGTGCGTCGTAGATGTCGTAGCGCACAAAGAGGTAGAACTGTTGCTGCTTTTCACGCAAAGTCTTGTTCAGCGAGAAAAAGTCGTATCCTATTTCTGCGCCTGCACTATACGCATCGCTGGCGACGGTTTGCCGCTTGGAGACGGAAGTTTTGGGCATCGACATGTTGTAGGCCGTGATTTTGTCGGCGTCCGACAGGTGGCCGTAGAGCGCCGAGCCACGGAAGACAACGCCGTGTCCCTTGTAGCGCCAATCGAAAGCACCCAGGCTGACCAAACCATACACACCCTTGTACTTGGTGGAGTTGGTCGGCTGCAGGTTGTTGTGGAACGAGGTGCCTGTGTAGCCGCTCAAGGAGAGGCGAAGCGCATCCGACCCTTGTTTGTTGAGCGGGTAGAAATCGAGGCGTACCAAGCCGGCGTAACAATTGGCGAGTTTGAACTCGTAGGACGACGCCGAACCATACTGAATCCAGTTCTTCTTGCCGAAAAGGGCACTCTCAAGACCCGGCAGGAACTGCGCGGTGTAGCCTAACCACTTGTAGCGACCGTGGAACTGCAATCCCACATCGTGCCAGGTGCAGGGGATGATGGTATTGTCGCCCTCTGGACGATAAACGCCGAAGAATTGGTCGGGCTCGTGGTGGGCATTGGTGCCGCCCAGCGGGACGATAATCATACCCGCACGGATGTTGGCGTAGGGGTTGAACGATTTCTGAAGCCAGAACTGCTCGAGTGCAACCTCGCCGCCACGCTCTACCTCAGTCTCGTACTCGCCACCCTCTTCGTCCTCTATCTCTACGGCTGCTTCGGTGCCACCGTGCTCGAACTCAATCTCCGAACCCATCGACCAACCTTTGCCGAAGTCGTAGCCCATATAGACCACTACATGCGGCAGGTCAAACTCGCCGTATTGGTCGTCCTTGTAGGTGTCGGGAGAGGTATAGCGAAGGTAGTTATTGGAGTAGAAACAGCGTTTCATAGCCGCCTCACCGTAGCCACCAATAGTGAAACGCTTCTTGCGTGCGGGAGCAGCTTCGGTAACCGCTTTGTTCGCAGGCGTTACTTGTTTGGTTTCTGCACTCGTCATTTGTTGGGATGTTTCAGCCCCCTCGTGCCTCACGAGGGGTGCATTATGGGTCGTGCTTGGTGCATTGGCGGTGGTGCCTTGCTCAAGACGCTCCACACGCTCGATGAGTGCTTTAAGGTCTGCTTGCGAGACGAGAACAGAGTCCTCGGCGTGAGAACTATAGCCCTCGGCATGCACAGCGAGTGCACCCGCCAACAGACAGATCGTGTAAATATATTTTTTCATACTAATACCGTTTGCTAATTTGGAATGATGAATTAGGAATTGCTTCTCTCTCTTTAAGGAGTCAATGTGAAGTCTGTTTGCCTTGCGCCGGCGGTTCCGTGGCGGCAGCAATAATGGTACTGAGTGTTCCTTTGGCATCGTCCGGAACCGCCGTTACAAGACATTGTACAATTCAATACAATTCAATAAACCTTCTTTCAAAAAACTATGCAAAGGTACTGCCTTTTCCCACTCCCCACAATCCCACATAGTAGGGAAACTCCTATCCCTATTTTTGGCGATACAGGACTCTGTGCCACTTATGAATTGCCCTCTGTCAATGTAGTTTTCTTGTAGTTTTCTGTAGTTTCCATTTGCCATTGGACAGTACAGGATAAGTGTACCTGTCGGTAAATTTGCAAATTATCCCCTTGGAATTTGCGGGTTCTACAAAAAACTCGTATCTTTGTCGCCGATTGCAAGCAACCATAGTGGTATGGTGGCGAGGTGCCACAGACAGCCAAACAATGGCGGCAAATCACCACCAATGATATGCGAAGCACATCGGTATGTTAATTATTAATTGCTAATTGGATATATGACAACGAAAGCAAAAGTAATCAGTTGGATTACGGTGATTCTTGTTCTCGCACTGGCGGGGTTTATTTTCATCAAATTCTGTTTTGTATATAGCACCGGCTATAACGAAGGGGATATAAACTACTTCCAGAAAGAAGGCTTTATCTTCAAGACTTATGAAGGAAAAATGATACAGACGGGATATAACTCGAAAAATACCACTTCGACAATTCAATCGAACGAGTTTAAGTTCTCAGTGGCTGACGAGGCGGTGGCACATACGATAGAGGAGAGCAGCAACCGCAATATAAAGTTGCACTGGAAACGCTATTTCGGTACGCTGCCATGGCGTGGAAACAGTCAATTTGTGGTAGATAGCGTAATAGTATCCGGCACAAGTTCGTCGTTGAAGGATGTGTTGCCTCCACAATAAGTTAGTTCAAATCCAATTGTTTAGACGCTAAAAACTATGTTTGTCTAACAATATAGATACATTATGCTTACAGAAGAAAAAGACAATTTAGTCAAGATATTTGAGAATTCGTTCCGTACCCACTGGGCAACCGAAGCCGTTACAGACTACGGCACGACTACGACACTGACCTACGGCGAATTAGCCAAACAGATTGCCCACTTGCATATTCTTTTCCGACTCTGCGGACTCAAGAAGAACGACAAAGTGGCCGTGATGGGCAAAAACAACAGTAAGTGGGTAACGACCTACCTGGCTACGGTAACCTACGGCGCGATAATAGTGCCTATCTTGCAGGACTTCAAAGCGAACGATGCCATTCATATCATCAACCATTCGGAAGCGAAACTGCTCTTTATTTCCGACCTCAACTGGGAAGGCATCGACTTGGAGCAGATACCGAATGTGGTGTCGGTGTTCTCACTCAACGATTGGCACCCGATCTCAATGGCGCTTGACCCTAACAAGATTACGCCCGATGTCATAATTGCGCAGTTCAACACACAGTACCCCAATGGCTACACGGCAAACGATGTGCATTACGACGAGCGTGATAATGCAGAGATAGCAAGTATCAACTACACCAGCGGCACGACGGGTTTCTCGAAGGGGGTTGTCACACCGTGCAACGCCTTGGCAGGCAATATACGCTTTGGTCTGGACTCGCACTTGACTTTCCCCGGCGCACGCCATGTGGCTTTCTTGCCGCTGGCACATGCCTACGGGTGTGCATTCGACTTCCTGGCCTGCTTGGCTGCGGGCGGACACACCTACCTAATAGGACGTACACCTGCGGCAAAAGTGCTGCTCAAGGCTTTTGCAGAGGTAAAACCGACAATCATTCTCTCTGTACCGTTGATACTGGAGAAAATATACAAGAAGATGATTGTGCCACAGATAAGCAAAGCCCCTGTCAGTTGGGTGCTCAAAGTGCCGTATCTGGACGAGGTGGTATTAGGCAAAATACGCGAGAAACTGATTGCCGCTTTCGGTGGTGAGTTCTCTCAAATTATCATCGGTGGCGCACCCCTTAATGCAGAGGTGGAGGCATTCTTGCGTCGAATCAAGTTCCCCGTTACGATTGGATATGGTATGACGGAGACCGCACCGCTGATTAGCTTTACCAAGTGGAATGAGTTTCGCCCCAACTCCTGCGGACAGGTACTCGATGGGCTGATGGAAGCCAAAATAGACAACCCCGATGCGAATGGCGTAGGCGAGATACTCGTGCGTGGAGAGCATGTGATGTACGGCTACTACAAGAACGACGAGGCGACCAAACAGACCTTTACCGAAGACGGTTGGCTGCGTACGGGCGACCTGGGTGAGATAGATGCGGATAAGTTTATCTATATCAAAGGACGCTGCAAGACTATGCTTCTCGGCCCTTCCGGACAGAACATTTACCCCGAAGAGATAGAGGCAAAACTGAACAATATGCCCTATATCATGGAGTCGCTGGTATTGCAGAACGATACACAGTTGGTGGCCCTTGTTTGCCCCGATTTTGAGGCAGTGGATGCGGCACACTTGACGGAGGAACAGTTGGCTGAAGTGATGGAACAGAACCGCAAAGAGCTCAACCCGCAGTTGGCGTCCTACGAGCAGATATCGAAGATAAAAATCTACGCACACGAGTTTGAGAAGACCCCAAAGAAATCCATCAAACGCTTTTTGTATAATTTGTAAGGATACTGCTATAATTGCTTTGTAGTGATATTCGTATATTTGTAAATGATTTACACCATCTGCCCATTTGCAAATTTGCCCATTTACAAATTGAACACATGAATCTCTGTATTGATCAAGGAAACTCACGCACGAAAGTGGCACTGATGACGGACGAAGGGCGTATGGTAAAGCATTTCGTCTATAAGTCGTTCCACTCGGCGGACATCGAGCGGCTGTTTGCACTATACAAGATAACGGACAGTATCATCTCTTCGGTGGTGAATATCGAACCGGCTATAGTCAACTCACTGCATCGTCTCTCGGAACATTTTATTCTATTCGACCATAACACCCCCGTCCCGATTCGCAACTGCTACGACACACCCGAAACTTTGGGGCAAGACAGATTAGCGGCGGCGGTGGGTGCGGCAGCACTTTGCCCACAGGAGAACTTGCTTATCATCGACTCAGGCTCGGCGATCACCTACGATTTTGTCTCTGCTGCGGGAGAGTTCCTCGGGGGAAATATCGCACCCGGCATACGCATGCGCACCACGGTTTTGAAACAGATGACCAAGAAACTGCCACTGGTGGAAACCGATGAGAATGAACTTATTCCGCTCTTCGGCAAAAACACCCGCGATGCTATCTCAGCGGGTGTGATACGCGGTGTGGCGTATGAAGTAAAGGGCTATATGCGCACCCTCTCCGAGCGTTGCGACCACTTCCGGACTTTTCTTACCGGTGGTAACGCAGCATACATTCTGAACAATGCACAATGTACCATGCACGATGCACAATGCTGTGCTACAACTCCCCAAAGCCCATCCATAAGAAAGGATGTAAATAATGTACCGAGTGCGATTCGTTATGAGAAGCACTTGGTGCTTGTAGGGCTGAATACGATACTCACCTACAACAAGACTCTCCGCTGCAAATAGAACATTTTCTCATTGAACATGGTGTATTGAACATAATGTATTGAACATAGTGTATGTGCCATGGAGAACTACGACTGCGGTGCATTCTGCATTTGCGGCATACACAAAAAAAAATAAGGCTTCGTTTCACAACGAAGTCCTTACTTTTTGACTTTTAGACGCTACACATTGTCTTGAAAACAGCGCGATAGCATCCATCAAGTCAAGCCAAATCCAATTGTTAAGCTAAATTCGATGGCAAAGGTACTACAAATAAATTGAACGAGTATTCAAGAAATACACATATTGTACTTTTCTGCTGTACATGAGGTAAAATACAACATCCTTTTCTGCTTTGCATTGAATACTACACTGCAATGTTTGTGACTTTCGCATTTTCGTAACTATGTAGTTTTCCATATATATCGTTTCGCCTAATGCAATAAGTCGCCTCCTTCATATCGTTTCACCGAATGCAATAAGTCGCCTCCTTCAAAAATATAGTTATCCTTATTTGAGTCGTCTTCCTGTATTTGGAGAAAATTTGAGTCGTCTTCCTGCATTTGGAGAAAAGACGCATTTATGCATTGTGCTTATTCGTGTTTCGAGTTGCGATAGCCGGCTTCGATGGCGGCTTTGTTGGTGGCAACGACAGCTTCCCCTTTGCGTTGGAACACACGCTCCACACCGGCAACCATCTTGTCGTGGTCGATACCGAGCATCGGGATGGCTGCTCCGAGCAGCACCATATTTGCCGCTTGTGCAGGTGCTCCCGCCTCTTTGGCGAGTGTATCCACATCCAGCAATACATGGTTCTTATACGCCCGTATATGTCCCAATACTTCCTCTATGTCGGGGTAATTGGGGATATTCACAAACGGCACCGACGAGGTAACTATC
Source organism: Bacteroidaceae bacterium (assembly GCA_963622445.1). GTDB lineage: Bacteria > Bacteroidota > Bacteroidia > Bacteroidales > Paludibacteraceae > Colicola. The sequence continues at coordinate 15,671 of CAVFHY010000024.1, read as the reverse complement.
CAGCCGTCTGGTTTCAAGTAACTGACATACCGCAGTGCCTCCATCGGCTCAAGCGAGATGATGATGTCTGCGCCCCCTTGGGCTATCAAGTCCGAGTGTATCGGTTCGCTCGACAGACGCAAGTTCGATTGCACATCGCCCCCTCGCTGACTCATGCCGTGCACTTCGGCTTGTTTCAAGTATAGTCCTTCTGCTAAGGCTGCTTCGCCTATAACCGTGGCAATAGACAGTATTCCTTGTCCGCCCACACCGGCTAATATAATATCTTTTTTCATGTTGTATTCGTTTAAGGGATTCTACTTTTGTGCTTTTAGATGACGCTTCAGCGTTTGGATGCACTCACGACGGGCAATCACCACCGATACGCCTGTATAGTCAATCTCGTCGCGCAGCACTTGCTTTATCTCGTCCATATTCTTGGGCAATGGTACTACGACACGCACATGCTCCTTCTCCACGCCGAGTCCGTAGCATATCTGTTCTATGCGCCCCGTGCCGGCGGAGTCCTGTCCGCCCGTCATACCGGTCGTCAGGTTGTCCGAGATAAGCACCACTACATGGGCATGGCTGTTCACACAGTCCAAAAGCCCCGTCATACCCGAGTGCGTAAAAGTGGAGTCGCCTATCACGGCAATAGCCGGGTGTTGTCCTGCATCGGCGGCACCTTTTGCCATAGTGATCGATGCGCCCATCTCCACACAAGCATGGATAGCATGGAAAGGCGAGAGTGCCCCCAGCGTGTAACAACCTATGTCTCCGAAAATGCGGGGTTGCGTATATTCGCGTGCTACCTCATTGAGCGCCGTGTACACATCTCTATGCCCGCAGCCTTGGCAGAGTGCAGGCGGACGACTTACGACTATCGTGTCCGATTCACGCGTTGGTAATGCCCCCATTCCGAGTGCCAGACGCACACTGTCGGGCGTCAGTTCTCCCATGCGGGGCAGGTCGCCGGTCAATCGTCCTTTTATGACGATGGTCGAAGGTATCATGCCCCGTAGGAGTTCTTCCACTATCGGCTGTCCCTCCTCGATAACCAGTACCTCTTTGACTCCGTCTGTCACCATCTGGTCAATCAGTGCGGCAGGAAGCGGATATTGTGCCACCTTCAGTATAGAACACCCTGTTTCCGGGCGGTAGTTCTCCATCAGGTAGTTGTAGGCTATACCGGTGGCGACTATTGCCTTCTCGGGATGTGTCCCTTTGGTATATGCATTGTAGGACGACAGATTGCTTTCTTTCACAAAAACAGGCTGTGCTGCCACCAACTCCGCATAGTTCTTTTTTGCAAAGGCTGGCAACAGAATAAAGTGGTGCACATCGGCTGGGAGCGACAGCGCATTCTGTTGGGGCTGTCCGTCCTGCGTATTCACCACGGCACGCGAGTGCGCCATACGGGTGGTCACACGCAGCAGAATCGGCGTTTTGAGCCGCTCCGACAGCGCAAACGCCGCTTGTGTCATGTCGTACGCTTCTTGCTGATTACTCGGCTCGAAACAGGGTATCATGGCAAATTTGGCATAGAAACGGCTGTCCTGTTCGTTCTGAGAGGAGTGCATCGACGGGTCATCTGCCGCCACTACGACCAATCCGCCATTCACTCCCGTTATAGCAGCGTTCATAAAGGCATCGGCACACACATTCATCCCCACATGCTTCATACATACCAGTGCTCGTTTGCCCATATAGGACATACCGAGCGCCGCCTCCATAGCCGTTTTCTCGTTGGTCGCCCAGCGGCAGAATATGCCCGCTGTGTTTTCGTTCGGCGCACTTTCCGTAGAGGGTGTGTGCTGGGTACTATACCGCTGGATGTACTCGGTGATTTCGGTCGAAGGTGTACCCGGGTAGGCATACACTCCGCTCAGTCCGGCATCGATAGCGCCTTGCGCGATGGCTTCATCGCCTAAAAGTAAGTGTTTCATAATGCTAACAATTTGCAATTTGTTACTATATATTTCCCATGGATCCCTGCCTTTCCTCCCTCGGAAAGAATGCAGTTCAGGGAAGGTCTTTTGTCAGTGCGTGCCACAACGAATTTTCAGGGACCGGCGCCGTGATGGAGACGGATTCGTGGCTGACGGGATGTACAAACTCAATACGGCGGGCGTGCAGGCAGATACCTCCGTCGGGGTTGCTGCGGCGCGCGCCATATTTCAGGTCGCCCTTAATAGGACAGCCGATAGCCGCAAGTTGGCAGCGAATCTGGTGGTGGCGACCTGTCTCGAGGTTGATTTCGAGCAGCGTATAATGCTCACCAACCGCAATAGGCTTATAGGTTAGGACGGCTTTCTTGGCGGTTTTGTCCATGGGTTGTCCGCTCTTGTCCAGACGGGCAATATAGGATTTATTCTGCTTCTCATTGCGTACCAACCAGTTCTCAAGACGCCTCTCTGTACCTTGTGCATCAGGCATTGCGCATTGCGTATTATTCTCCACGATTGCCCAATAGGTCTTCCGAATCTGCTCGTGCGACTTGAACATATCGTTGAGCCGAGAGAGCGCCTTGCTCGTACGCGCAAAGAGCACTACCCCACTCGTCGGACGATCGAGGCGGTGCGTTACCCCCAAGAAAACATCGCCCGGCTTGTGGTACTTCTCCTTAATATACGCCTTGACGATGTCACTCAGCGGCGTATCCCCCGTCTTGTCGCCCTGCACGATCTCGTTGCAGGTCTTGTTGACGGCAATAATGTGATTGTCTTCGTAGAGAACGGTCATTTCTATTCAATGAATACTTTCGTAATACCGATATGCTTTATCTGCTTTGGTTGTTAGATAACACAACCCTCTTTTTAACTATCGTTTACCTATTCCGCGTCGTCGCTCCTTCGAAGCTGGTTCGACGGTGATTCGACGGTGGTTCGACAGACATAGTTTCTTATCAATGCATACGAAATGATAATTATATGCTTTAATTGTTAATAAAAGGGGGTCGGTGCATTATACTTAGGAGGTGGATGGTTGTCTTCGGCAACACGCCACTATTATGCTTGGGAGGTTGTCCGTTGGCGTACGGCTTCGTAGAGCATGACACCTGCTGCCACGGAGACATTGAGGCTCTCGATAGTCCCCGTCATCGGAATGCGTACCTGGTCGGTGGCAAGTGCCAAATTTGCCTCGTAGATACCCTTTTCCTCCGAACCCATAACGATTGCGGTAGGAGTGGTCATATCCACTTCGGTATAGTTGGTGGTACTGTGCTCGGTTGCTGCCACGATACGCAATCCACTGTCCATCAGATAGTTCAAGCAGTTCTGCAGGTTCTCCACCTTGCAGACAGGCAGCGTATGGAGCGCACCCGCCGAAGTCTTCACCGCATCACCGTTGATGGCCACGCTGCCACGCGACGAGATAACCAGCGCATCGACCCCTGCGCATGCACAGGTACGGGCAATAGCACCGAAATTGCGCACATCCGTAATGCCGTCCAACACCATCAGAAGAGGCGTCTTGCCCTCATCGAAGAGCGACTGCACCAAATCCTCGACATCGTAGAACGCAATAGGCGACAGGAACGCAATGGCACCCTGGTGATTCTTGTCGGTGAATTGGTTCAGTTTCTCCACCGGCACTTTTTGCACCGGAGTGTTGGTACCTGCGAGTTTCTGCAACAATTCCTTGCCGATGGTGCTGCTCATATCGCGACGCAACAGCACTTTGTCGAGTACTTTGCCTGCGTCGATTGCCTCCATAACGGCACGGACACCGAAAATCATCTCCTTTTCGGGCGGACGCCTGGTATCGTATTTCGGCTTTGCGTAATTGGTGTTTCTGTTTTGCGCTGTGTGTGTGTTATGCGTCTGTCTTGGCGCACCGTTGTCGTACTCCGAAGACGATTGGAAGGGTTTATAGAACATAAATTAGTATTTTAGCCAGTTTAGAAAATCGGAAACATTGGTAGAGAATGCATACGGGGTGCTGATAGGTTCGCCCGTCGGGGAGAGTTGCACATAATAAGGCTGCGCGTTAGAGCCGAAACGCTCCTGCTGCAGACGGCTGTTCTTCTCACCGATACCGTCCCGCTTGTCGTCCACATAGAGTTCGATCAGTACATAGTTCTGTAGGCGTGCCTTCACCTCCTCGTTATCCAGCACATACGCCTCCATCTTACGGCAATTGACGCACCCATAGCCCGAGAAATCGAGCAAGATAGGTTTATGCTCCTGCCGTGCATAAGCCAGCCCCTCCTCGTAGTCGTTGAACACCTCACGCCCCTCAATCGCCATAGGAGGTGCAAAAGCCGAAACGGCTTTGACGGGTGCGCCCCAGAGTCCCGGAACAAGGTACGCCGTAAATCCCCACGAGAGGACTATCACCACGAGGCGAATGATACGGCGTGTCCAAGATACTTTGGCTATATTCCACACCAGATACAAACCGATACCGAAGAAGCAGGCAATCCAGATAGCAAGGAATAGCCAGCGAGGCAGTATCCCCCACCCGTACGCCAAGTCGGCTACACTCAAGAACTTCAACGACAATGCCAACTCCAAGAACGCCAGCACCACCTTGAACGATTGCATCCAGCCACCCGAACGCGGCATACTTTTCATCCACTGCGGGAACATGGCAAAGAGCGAGAAAGGCAAAGCGAGTGCAATGGCAAAGCCGAGCATACCCATTGCCGGCGCAAGATACGAGTGCCCGGCCGCCTCTACAAGCAGCGTACCAATGATAGGGCCCGTACACGAGAAAGAGACTATCACGAGGGTGAAAGCCATTAGCAATATAGAGAGAAAACCGCTTGTCGAACGGGCTTTTGAGTCAAGTTTCGTTGACCAAGAAGAAGGCAGCGTAATTTCAAACAGTCCGAAGAACGAGAGTGCAAACACTACCAACAAGGCAAAAAAGAACAGATTGACCACGGCATTGGTTGAGATGGCATTCAGAGCCGATGCGCCGAATATAGCCGTCACCAACAGACCCAAACCGACATAGATAATGATAATCGCCAATCCATAGAGCAACGCATTTTGCACCCCTTTGTCAGAGCGTTTGAGGAAAAATGATACCGTCATCGGAATGATAGGCCATACACAAGGCGTGAATATCGCCAACAATCCGCCTAACAGTCCCATAAGGAAGATACGCCACAGTGAAACAGCGTTTTCTCCGCTAATGGTCGTATTTTTCCCTCCGTTAATGCCTGTTAGAGATTCATTAGCGGGATTCTCCGATAGGGATTGTGTGCTGTATGTCCACACCTCGGGGGCCGTACACATTTGGTCGTTGCAGGCATTGTAACGGATTTGAATGTTTTGCGAAGCGGGCAGAATAATACGATAGGTGTCGCTATACTCCTGCTCTACCGTCGAATCGCCTATTGCGAAAATGGTGGTGTGCCAACCGTTGTCAATGGTGGCTTCGACATAGACGCTGTCGCCTACGGTCTTGCCCGACCAATGGACGGGGGCTACAATTTGTGCCACTGCGGCACTGAATGTACTTATAAGGAAAAGGATAAGAGTTACTATTTTCTTCATTCTGACAATTAAGTAGGGATTAACCGGTAATTTGGGTGGAATTATGTATTGCCTCAGTCTGCTACGCGCTGGATAGACGCTCCGATGGCGTTCAGGCGCTGCTCGATATCCTCGTAGCCTCGGTCGATTTGGTCGATATGGTCTATCTTGCTTACCCCGTCGGCAGCCATAGCCGCAATCAGCATGGCAATACCTGCACGAATATCCGGCGAGGTCATGTTGTTGTGCTTGAGGCGCATCTGCTTGTCGTGTCCGATAACGACGGCACGGTGCGGGTCGCAGAGTATAATCTGTGCCCCCATATCGATCAGTTTGTCCACAAAGAACAAACGGCTCTCGAACATCTTCTGGTGTATCAACACCGAACCGCGTGCTTGCGTTGCCACGACCAACATCACCGACAGCAAATCCGGCGTTAGTCCCGGCCATGGTGCATCGGCTATCGTCAGAATAGAACCATCGAGAAACGACTCTATCTGGTAATGGTCCTGTGCAGGAATATAGAGGTCGTCATCGTGCTGCTCGATCTGTATGCCCAAACGACGGAATGCATCGGGAATAATACCCAAGTCCTTGTAGGACACTTGACGAATCGTCAATTCGCTGCCTGTGATAGCCGCCATACCGATAAACGAACCTACCTCAATCATATCGGGAAGCAGTGTATGTTCCGTTCCGTGCAGTTCGTTTACGCCCGTAATGGTCAGCAGGTTCGACCCCACGCCCTCTATCTGTGCACCCATGCGGTTGAGCATACGGCAGAGTTGTTGAATATAGGGTTCGCAGGCTGCATTGTAGATAGTGGTCGTACCCTCGGCTTTAACGGCTGCCATAATGATATTCGCCGTACCCGTCACACTCGCCTCGTCAAGCAACATATAGGCTCCCCGCAGGTGTTTGCCCACGAATTGATATGCCTTGCTCTCGGTGTTGTACTCAAAAGTTGCCCCTAAATTGAGCATGCCTTGGAAGTGGGTATCCAAGCGGCGGCGTCCTATCTTATCTCCCCCCGGTTTAGCATACGTTACTTCGCCCAACCGTGCCAATAGAGGCCCTATCAGCATGACCGAGCCGCGCAGTTTGTTGCATTTCTTGAGGAACTCCGTGCTATGGAGATAGTCAGTGTCTAATTGTTTGGCACAGAAGCGATAGGCACCCCGTTCGCCCGACAGTTCCTCCACTTGTACGCCAATCGAGCGCAGCAGGTCTATCAGGTTGTTTACATCGAGTATATCTGGGAGATTGCGAATGATTACTTCTTCTTCGGTCAACAATACTGCACAAAGCACTTGCAGTGCTTCGTTCTTTGCTCCTTGCGGCGTAATGCTACCATGCAGGCGGTGTCCGCCTTCTACTATAAAACTTGCCATAACTATTTGCTATGATTATATGTAATTTACTTCCGGAGAGATTGTTATGCCAAAGCGCTTCTGCACGCTATCGCAAACCGAGGCCGCCAACTGTATCACCTCTTGCGGAGTGGCATTGCCCGTGGCGTTCACTATCACGAGCGGTTGCTTTTCATAGACTTGAGCACCTCCTATCTGCTTGCCCTTGCAGCCACATTGCTCTATCAGCCATGCGGCAGGCACTTTCACTTGGTCGCCTGCAGCATAGTGCGGCATCGTGGGGTATGTAGCCAACAGCGCATCGCACTGCTCCTTCGGAATAAACGGATTTTTGAAAAAACTACCCGCCGAACCCATATCTGTCACTTCGGGCAGTTTCTCTCGGCGTATGCGTATTACAGCGTCACGCACTTTCTGCAGAGAATAGGGCTCTTCCACCCGCGCACGAAGATTACCATAGTCCAAATGCAGCGTAGGATGCTTCTCGAGCCGATAGACCACACTTGTCACGATATACTTACCTCGCAATTCGTTCTTGAATATGCTATCCCGATAGCCATACCGACACTCGGCATTCTCGAATGTACGCTCCTTGCCTGTGGCAACCTCGATGGTGTTCACACGCAGAATGACATCCTTTGCCTCTACACCATAAGCCCCCACATTCTGTACGGCTGATGCCCCTACTTCACCCGGAATATGGCTCAGATTCTCCAAGCCGCCAAGCCCCATATCCACCACTTGGGCGATAAGTTCGTCCAGTACAATACCAGCCTCTGCCTCAATCGCCACCGAGTCAGCATCTTCGTCTAACGCACGGGCACGACGCATACCCGAATGGAGCAGCACGCCATGGTAGTCTTGCGTAAATAGCAGGTTAGAACCGACACCGATTGGCAATAATGGTTCGCCTTTGTATTGTTGTAGCAGTTGGCGCAGTTCGTCCACGGAATTGTACTCCACCCACACTTTCGCACAGACATCCATACGGAAAGTATTACGCCCTAAGAGAGATGTATTATTTTCGATTGTCACGAGAATAAGTCTAATTATATAGTAACAGTTAAGAATGAGATAGGGTCTGACTACTATGCGGTCAAGCCTCTGTAGCAGCCACACTATCTTTATGCATTTCCCCTGTATGGGGCTGTAGCGTCGCTTGGCATTCGCCAATCTCCTCGCGGAGAGAGGCTGACTCCCACTACCTTCGGGCCATCGGGCATACAGGAGCGCTTGAACTGCTGCTGATAGAAACGACGGAAGAACACATCGAGCCAGTGTTCAATCACTTCGGGGGTGTACTTCTCGGCAAATGCTTGGGATGCCATATAGGCTATCTTGCTGCGAGTGAAACCATAGCGAAGGTAGTAATAGATAAAGAAATCGTGTAGTTCGTAAGGTCCTACCTTATCCTCGGTAATCTGTGCGATGTTTCCGTTCTCATCGGCTGGCAGCAGTTCGGGCGATACAGGGGTATCTATCACATCGAGCAACACACGCCGCGTGTCTTCGCCGAACAGGTTCTCTGCGGCGTATCGCACCATATAGCGTACCAGCGTCTTGGGGATACCCGCATTGATACCGTACATTGACATTTGGTCGCCGCAGTAGGTAGCCCACCCGAGCGCCAATTCGCTCAGGTCGCCCGTACCGACTACAATGCCATTGTACTTGTTCGCCATATCCATCAGTATGAGGGTTCGGATACGCGCTTGTGCATTCTCGTAGGTAATATCGTGGGTATTGATATTGTGTCCAATGTCTTGCAGGTGTTGTGTAGCCACATCGCGGATAGGTATCTCGTGGATGGTCACCCCCAATTGCTCCATCATAGCGATGGCGTTCTGATAGGTACGGTCGCTTGTGCCGAAGCCGGGCATGGTAATTCCCAATACTTGACTATGGTCGTAGCCTAATTGGTCAGCAGCTTGTACGCAGACCAGCAGTGCTAAGGTTGAATCCAGTCCGCCCGATATGCCCACCACCACCGTCTTTGCGTGCGTGTGCTCCCAACGGCGCACCAGCCCGCTCGTTTGGATTGAAAATACATCCATACAATAGGTGTCTTCGTTGCCCTTAGCCGGTAGGAAAGGCGTAGTCGAGAAGGTACGATGAACAGGTTCTGTGAACGAAGGCTGGTTGTCTTCCGTTTCACGCTCCAACGGGGCGACACATATTTTGCGATAATGCCCCTGCTTGTCTTGGGTGAAGTTGGTATTGCGTTGGCGATCAGTGCGCAGACGCTCGATGTCTATCTCTTGAATAATCATTGTGGACTCACGCAGAAAACGGTCGCCCTCTGTCAGCAGGTCGCCATTCTCAGCAATGTAGGTAGAACCCGAATAGACCACGTCGGTCGTACTCTCGCCTACGCCCGACGATGCATAGACATAGCCGCAATGCACACGCGCCGACTGCTGTGTAATCATTTGGCGACGGAAGGCATTCTTGCCGACTAGGCAGTTGCTGCTCGACAGGTTGAATATCAGTTCCGCCCCTTGTATAGCCAATTGTGTCGAGGGCGGCAACGGACTCCACAGATCTTCGCATATCTCAATACCAAAACAATAGTTGTGTGTCGTAAAGAGCAAGTCAGAGCCAAAAGGCACATCGCCGCTCCAGATCTCAACCGTCGGAATGCGAGGAATAGCCGCTCCGCCCGTATATTCAAATGCTTCCCGCCCGGAGGTAAACCAACGCTTCTCATAGAATTCGCCCGTGTTGGGGAGGTTGACCTTCGGTACAATGCCCAGTACTTCCCCATCGGTCATCACGAAAGCGCAGTTGAACAGGTTGTTATCCACTTGCAGTGGAGCCCCTATCAACACAACGATAGGTTTCTCACGCGTGAAGGCACATACTTCTTCGAGTGCAGCCAGCGCATCTTGCTGCAGTTGCTGCGTAAAGAACAAGTCTGCACAAGTATAGCCGGTCAGTGTCAGTTCCGGGAAACATAGCACCTCCACCCCTTCTTCGATGGCTTCAGTAATCTGTTGTTTTACTTGTTGTGCGTTATAGTGACAATCCGCCACCCGTATCATCGGCACGGCAGCGGCCACCCGCACAAAACCAAAAGTTGTATTCATTAGATTGCTATATATTCAATTATGGAAATAGTCTCAATATGTAGCTTAAGTGGCTTATCTGCTAGAACTACATAATACATTGCACAAAGATACGAAAAAGGACTGACACCTGCAAGTTTGCGGGTTGAAATGGGCAAATGCAACATTTGTAGAAAAAAAACAGAAAAAAAATACGCACAAATTTGCGTATGTCAAAAATAAGCAGTACTTTTGCACCCGCTTTCGAGAAACAACGAAACTTTCGAAAGTAAACGACCTTGGTGCTATCGTCTAGTGGCCTAGGACAACGGCCTCTCACGCCGTAAACCCCGGTTCGAGTCCGGGTAGCACTACAAAAGAGAATGAGCAGACTAATGGGGTCTGCTTTTTTGTTGTGGATAGCCGAGCCACCTACTCCAATCTCGGCACATGGTAAAAGTTGTATCGCAAGAAGCAACGCAGAAACAGCCCCCCCCCCCTACAAACAACAGAGGCAACCCCCCATTCGGAGTAGCCTCTGTCTAATTCTATCTATCCTATCCCTTAGTGTCCCATATATTGCATATAGAAAGGATAGTACTTATCCACCAGTTCTTTCTCACCAAATCGGTCGGCATTCTGCAGCACATAGCCCAGTACGGCACCCCAGTGTCCAATGGTCGATTGTGCAGAAGAGCGTTGTTGGCGTGTCAGTTGTGCGCCCCATTGCAGATATTCTACACCTGTCTGCGCCACTTTGTCCAACATTGCCACACCCTTGTCGTGTTCGCCTACCATGAGATACATCATACCCATCGACGCCGAAGTGTAGTCGTACGGTACATTGTATCCGGGCAGCATCTTCTCGGCATAGTCCAACACATTGATAGCCAGCGAGTCTTTACCCTCTTTTATCAGTGTTTCAGCGAGTTGTGCAAACATCATACGGTGTGTGCGACACATGCGCATCAAGTTCTCATCGATGTAGATACCGGGGTAGTTCATGTTACCATAGCAGAACTTGTTCATCATGTTGTCGTACATCACCTCCGTGTTCACACGCGGTTGTCCGTCTTCACTGCGTTTGGGTGTCAAGCGGTATGCTAAACCCGTCAACTCGAAGTACGGTTCCAACCCCAAATAGTAATCATTCCCCACCGTAACGGCAAAGTAAATTGGACGCTGCCACTTGCTTTGGCTGACCATTTCCATAATCATCATCTCCGAGCGGGTATAACGACGAGCCGAACGGAAAGTAATACGCTCCGAATCGGGGGTCAGCACATAGAGTTGGTTCGACGGCAGGTAGTTCTCGCCGTCTTTCTTGGTGCGCGGATTGTCCGAACGCAAGAACTCAAAGGCCTTATCTACCGACACAGCACCCAGGCGGTTGTCCACATAAGCCACCTCGTTCTTGCCGGGCATAAAGTCCTTATACTCCCACGAGATAGGCAGTGCGGGCGATTCGTAGTACGGACGCTTCATCTGCGAGATATACCAATCGGTCTGCAGATAACTGAGGTTGCAGACACGCAGATCCGTTCCCACTTCCTCCACCTCTTGGTTATACCAGAGCGGGAAGGTATCGTTGTCGCCGTTGGAGAATATGATACCCTCTTTCTCACACGATTTCAGGTAGTTGGCACCAAAGTCACGGCACGAGTAACGGTGCGAGCGGTCGTGATCATCCCAGTTCTGCGATGCCATCTGTACAGGTACCAGCAGACAGAGAACGGTCACAGCGGCTGCCACGGCCACTTGTCCTTTCGGGTTCTTTATGGCAGTATTCAACCAGTCTATCAGTGCCAGTGCACCTAATCCTATCCAGATACAGAACGCATAGAACGAGCCTGCATACGCATAGTCACGCTCGCGCGGCTGATAGGGCGTCTGGTTGAGGTAGATTACGATAGCCAGACCCGTCAGGAAGAACAGCAGGAAAGTCAGTGTGAACGACTTCCAGCCCTCACGCACCTCGACACCGTTTTTCTGTATCCGTTTGCCGCATTGCCATACGATACCGATAATGCCAAGCAACAGAGGGAGCATATAGTACACATTGTGTCCTTTGTTCTCACGCAGTTCTGTAGGCAGGGCCGACTGGTCGCCGAGCATAGCGTTGTCGATAAACGGAATACCGCTAATCCAGTTACCTTTCGACAGGTCGCCGTACGACTGCAGGTCGTTCTGCCGACCGGCAAAGTTCCACATAAAGTAGCGCCAGTACATAAAGTTCACCTGATAGCGGAAGAAGAACCGCATATTCTCCACAAAGGTAGGCGCATAGTCGGTCTTTTGCTGTCCGCAGTAGTCGTAGCGCACACGCTTTCCTTTGATGTCTGCCCATTCCTTGTAGGCTTGCTTGTGGGAATCCTGCGGTGAGTACATACGCGGGAAGAGCATGCAGAACTCTTTCTTATAGACATAACTCGTCTTGTAGCCCGTTATCGCATAGCGGTCGGGCTTGCCCTCCTCGTGAGGAGCCGGTGCATATTGTGCATGTCCCTGTTTCTCTCGAGGAATACACATATTGCCTTTGATGTCCAATTCCACCGGCGCATTGTACGATTGTCCGTAGAATAGCGGGCGATCGCCATACTGCTCACGGTTGAGGTAGTATTTGAGCGAGAATACATTGTCCGGCGAGTTTTGGTCCATCGGCGTATCGGCACTCGAGCGAATCACCAGTACGGCATAACTGCTGTAGCCTATCAGTATCACGGCTATCATCAGTGCGCCCGTATTGAGCACACGCGAAGGCACAAGCCCTCGTTTCCAGAGCAGCAGACCGAGAAGAGCCGCACTCAGCAGCAACCCTATCCACCAACTCTCGAATAGGAAGGCGGCGCCCGAGAGGGCAAACGCACATACAAAAGATACTATCTGTCGTACGGTCAGTGTGTCGGTCTCGTGCATACTCTCGCAGATAGCCCAAACAAGGGCAGCGATGGTCAGCACGATATAGACAGCCAACCCCGTATTGAACGGACAATGCAGCCCATTGACAAACAGCAACTCAAACCAACCTGCTATCGTCGGGAAGCCCGGAATAATGCCGTAGAGAATCACAGCCAATATCGCTACCGAGGCGAGAAAAGCCGTGATAACCCCTTTCCACGAGAACGAATAGCGGCGGAAGTAGTACACCAGTACAATGGCAGGTATAGTCAGCAGGTTCAACAGGTGCACACCGATAGACAAGCCCATCAGGTAGGCTATCAGTATCAACCAGCGGTCTGCGCCCTCTTCGTCTGCGTGTTCGTCCCATTTTAGGATGAGCCAGAATACCACTGCCGTAAAGAGCGACGACGAGGCATAGACTTCACCCTCCACAGCCGAGAACCAGAATGTATCGGAGAAGGTGTACGCCAATGCGCCCACTGCCCCGGCAGCAAGTATGCCGATGCCTTTAGCTATGGTGTCGGGTTGCACGAGTTTCTTTGCCAGCAGCGTAATGGTCCAGAACAGGAACAAGATAGTGAATGCCGAAGCCAGTGCCGACATTGCATTCACACACATAGCCACATGGGCATTGTCCGAGGCAAAGAGTTGGGCAAAATGCCCCATCAACATAAAGAACGGCGCTCCGGGTGGGTGTCCCACATCCAATTTATGCGCGCTTGAGATGAACTCACCGCAGTCCCAAAAGGACGCCGTGGGCTCAATAGTCAAGAGATACGTTGCCGCAGCAATGGCAAAAACCACCCATCCGCACAACGCATTCCACAGATTGAATTTTTTCATTTATTGAGTGAATTATTGTATTCGTCTTTTTTGTAGCGAGTCGCCTGTTCTTCTCTTGTTGTACATCCCTACAAGTTTTGTTGTACCTCAGGGCAAGTCTTGTTGTACCTACCTGCAATACACACTCTCAGCAAGGGATAAGCAAGGGATAAGCAAGGGATAGACTATCTTTCGGTAAGCCTCCGGCAGGCGTTCGGAAAGGCATACCGCCCCATGTTCGCTGCAAAGTTATAGCAACGCCTCGAACTGACCAAATTTTGTGCCAAAGAACACGCAAATTCTCCCTTTTCAAACGATTTTCGGCAAAAAGGCTTGCATTATCAAACAAAAAGCGATAACTTTGCAGGCACTTTAACAATGCACAACACACGACACCATACTTCGGGTCGAACAGAATACCATATCTGTGGGGGAAGTAAGGTGTTTCCCTCCTTGCGTTAATTCAGTGAGCCAACAGGCTCAACAGACTATACAACGCCAAATCACACAGTAAAAATGACACATTAAGCATAAAGCATATATGGAACTCTCAGACAAAAAAATTGCGGTAGTCGGCTTAGGCTATGTCGGACTTCCGCTTGCAGTGGAGTACGGTAAGAAATACCGTGTACTTGGCTTTGACATCAACAAGGCGCGTATTGAGGAATTGAGCGCAGGAAAAGACCATACGCTCGAAGCCGACCTCATCGGCATGAAGCAGGCACGCGACCTCTACGATACCACCCACAAGATTGGGCTTAGCTTCACCTCCGACCCTGCGGCACTCAATGATGTAAATGTCTATATCGTTACCGTGCCTACCCCTATCGACCGTTTCAACAACCCAGACCTTACGCCGCTCCTGAAGGCAAGCGAGACCATCGGTAAGACACTCCACAAGGGCGATATTGTTATCTATGAGTCCACCGTCTATCCGGGTTGCACCGAGGAGGATTGCGTACCGGTGTTGGAGCAGTTCAGCGGCTTGAAATTCAATCGGGACTTCTTCTGTGGCTATTCCCCAGAGCGTATCAACCCAGGCGACAAGGTCAATACGCTGACCAAGATAAAGAAAATCACTTCGGGTTCTACCCCAGAGATAGCCGATGTAGTGGATGCGCTCTACAATTCCATACTCGAGAACGGCACACACCGTGCACCGAATATGAAAGTAGCAGAGGCTGCTAAAGCAGTCGAGAACAGCCAGCGTGATGTCAATATCTCCTTTATGAACGAGTTGGCGCTTATCTGCGACCGTGTGGGCATAGACACCAACGATGTCATCGAGGCGGCAGGTACCAAGTGGAATTTCCTCAAGTACCGCCCCGGACTAGTGGGCGGACACTGTATTTCCGTTGACCCCTACTACCTTGCGCACAAAGCAAAGTCGCTTGGCTACGACCCAAAAGTTATCTTAAGCGGGCGTGCAGTGAATAACTCTATCGCCAAGTTCATAGCCGATAAGACGCTGAAACTTATGATTCAGCACGACCATAAGATACTTCACTCCAATGTGCTTATCATGGGCGTTACCTTCAAGGAGAACTGCCCCGACTGCCGCAACACCAAGGTAGTAGATATCGCCAACGAGTTGGAGGACTTCGGCTGCTGCGTGGACATCTACGACCCATGGGCAAACGCCGAAGTAGTACGCCACGAATACGGCAAAGACTTGATACCAGCCGTTGACCCAGACAAGCATTATGCAGCGATTATCGCATGCGTTTGCCACGACCAATTCAAGACTTTTGATTTCAAGAAGTACAAGGAGCAAGGTGCCGTCATCTTCGATGTCAAGAACTTTGTCGACCGCTCGTTGGTGGACAGCCGTCTCTAACATCTCCTTTCGCCCCAAGTCTTCTATTCAGCACTATTCAGTACTATTCTACAACGACAAACCTTACCATTATCCCGCATAGGCATATCCTATGCGGGATAGTTTTTTTTGTATTGTCTTGGGAAGCACAATCCTCAATTGCCCCCCCACTCCCTTGCAAAGAGAATACAGAAGATTGTTAAAGAGGATACAGTGAGGATATAGTGAGGATAGCCGCCCCATCGAGTAGATA
>CAVFHY010000023.1:0-26641 GCA_963622445.1 Bacteroidaceae bacterium | reverse complement strand
TGGGAGTGCTATGGGAGTGGTAAGGGGATACGTCCGAGATTCGAGGCTGATTTGTTCCATACTTTTCCTACGTATGAAATTGGACAGTACACAGAGGACGCCCACACCCCAAGCAGGGTACATTATTTTCGTGCGGACTTGCAGGGAAGAAAAAAAAAGCGTACCTTTGCAGGGCGTAAGGGATGTGCCGCAAGACGGCTGTACTATTCCCCGCACAGACATCCATGACAGATCAAAAAGGACTGATATACCAACAGACTACTATCGAATTTGTTACCGTAGCGGCACAGTTGTGCCTGCTGCTGGAGCACCTGACCGGGCATGAGAAAGACGAGGCGATAGACCAACTCCTCTGCCTGCTTCCCCTGTTCTACCTTAAGACCCGCCTGCTGGAGCGCAAACTGTCCCCCGCAGCCGGCAATAGCCATGGCGCAGATACGCCCGACCAAGCCGATTCTGAGCCCAAAGAGGACTGGGAGGACTACGACGGAGCGCAACGCTTTGTCCAGGAGGAGGACTACAACTATATCGCCGAGGGAGTGAAGCAACTGCTCGGCAGCGACGACGCCTACCTTGAGGTCTTCGTGGACGACATGCGCTATAGCGACGAGCCTGTTACGGCGTATATCTCGGAGAACATAGCCGACATCTACCAGGAGGCAAAGGATATGGCTGCCGCGTTCCAGACGGGGCAGGAGGCGGTGATGAAAGCGGGCGTGGCGGCTTGCGTAGCGGCTTTCCGCGACCATTGGGGGCAGAAACTGCTCAACGCCATGCGCGCGCTCCATACGCTCGAGAACGGGCTGCACGAATAAGACAAAAACAATGAAAGAAAACGCATACGCACACCATATATCCAAAGACTTGATACACTGGATGCCCTTGGCGGAGTTCGACGGAGAGACTATTGTCGTTGACCGAGCCGACCAAGTGGACGATGCCGTCGATTGGCTCTGCCGCTGGACCATCGTAGGCGTAGATACCGAAGCCAGACCCAGTTTCACCCGCGGCATACACTACCCTACCTGCCTCGTGCAGATAGCCACCGAGAGCCGCTGTTATCTCTTCCGTTTGAATAAGATAGGTATGCCCCAACGCCTTGCCGACTTCTTTGCCGACGGGCGTATATGCAAGGTGGGCTTGGCTTTCAAGGACGACCTGAACGGGTTGCGCCGCCTGCGTGATTTCGAGCCTGCCAACTGTATCGATGTGCAGCATATCGTCCGCCGGTACGGTATTCTCGACCTCGGGTTGCAGAAGATGTTCGCCATCTGCTACGGCAAGAAAATCTCCAAGACCCAGCAACTGACCAATTGGGAGAACGCAGCCCTTACGCCGGAGCAGGCGCGATACGCTTCGACCGACGCATGGGCGACGCTGCTTATCTACAAGGATCTGCTCGCTACCCGCCCGCTGTCCGAGGAAGAGGCCGATGCACTCTGGCGGGCAGAGGTGGAGGCACAGGTAGCCCACCAGCAGGAGCGTATCGCCGAGCGGGCAAAGAAAGAAGCGCAACAAGCATAACAAACAATGCCGTCATAGGCTGTTACACATACACACTATGAAACACTACCGTATTATCCGGTCAGGTCTGCTCGCTCTGGCTCTCTTTTCCGCCTCTTGGGCAGGCGCACAAGCCCGCTATGTTTTCTATTTTATCGGCGACGGCATGGGTACGAACCAGGTACTCTCTGCCGAGATGTACCGTGCCGAACTCGCAGGCAAGATCGGGCGCAAACAACTACAGATGACCACCTTTCCCTATTCGGGTCAGGTAGCCACTTTCTCTGCTTCCAACGGCATTACCGACTCTTCGGCGGCGGGTACTTGTCTCGCTACGGGGACGAAGACCAACAACGGCATGCTGGGTCTCTCGCCTTCGGGCGACACGCTGCGTACCGTGGCGGAGATATTGCGCGACCGTGGCTACGGTATCGGTATCATGACCACCGTGGCTATCGACCATGCTACGCCGGCAGCTTTCTATGCCAAAGTACCCGAGCGGCACATGTACTACGAGATCGGCACGCAATTGGCGAATACGGGCTTCGATTTCTTCGGTGGCGCAGGCTTCCACCGGCCGCAGAGCAAAGACAACCCGCAGGCACCTAACCTCTACGACCTCGCCGAGCAGGCGGGCTACACCATTGCCCACGGCTACGACGATGCGCAAACCAAACGGAACAGCCGCAAACTGATACTGACCCAGGCGGGCGACGGCATCGACCGCACCAAGAAAGCCGACTGCCTACCCTACGCTATCGACCGTACGGCGGACGCACTGACTCTGCCGCAGATAGTCAGCACCGCCATTCCTTTCCTCGACAGCCGTTACGACCGCTTCTTCATGATGATCGAGGGCGGTATGATAGACTACGCCTGCCATGGTCAGGACGGGGCTGCCTCTGTGGGCGAGACCCTCGATATGGACTCGGCGCTCGTTTTGGCGTATCGTTTCTACCTTGCGCACCCCGACGAGACGCTTATCGTGGTTACTGCCGACCACGAGACGGGCGGTATGGCACTCGGCAACAGCGACTATACCCTGCATCTCGAGCTGCTGCAACACCAGCACTGCTCGGCGTGGGTACTCTCCGACCTGCTCTCGGGGCTGTTCCGTAACGGCACACCGGGTTGGGACAAGGTCAAGAGCCTGCTTGCGGACAAACTCGGTTTCTACCGCGAGGTGGAGATTACCGCCGAGGAAGACGCCTCGCTGCGTGCCCTCTACGACAAAGCCGTGGCGCACCGTCAGAGCGAACTCAAGACGCTCTACAAGACCATGAACGAACTGGGCGGTGCGGCAATCGCTCTGCTCAACAAGAAAGCCAAACTGGGCTGGACAAGTTATGCCCATACTGCCCACGCCGTGCCTGTCTTCGCTGTCGGTGTCGGCGCAGAACGCTTTACGGGCTGGCACGACAACACGGAGATAGCCCCACTCATTCTCCAAGCCGCTACCGCCCCATCCGCTGACAAACATTGATATACAACATACCAAACAGACATGAAAGAGATTTCGACAAAGAAACTGGTGGAAACCATTATCGAAGGGATTCGCAACCGCAAAGGACAGCACATCGTAACCATCGACCTCAGGAAGATAAAAGAAGCACCCGCCGAGTATATGGTGATAGCCGAGGCGCAGAGTGCCACCCAGGTGAGTGCCATTGCCGACGAGGTGGACGACTATGTGCGCACCACTACCCATATCCACCCCATGAGCATTGCGGGGCAGGAGAATGCCGAATGGATAGCCATGGACTATGGCACGGTATTTGTCCACATCATGCAGAGAGAACCGCGTGCGTTCTACGATATTGAACACCTCTGGGCAGACGGCAAAGTAACCGAGTTGCCCGACGAATAAACCCCATACCTGCGTATGAAGAACGAAAAACCGAACAAACCCCAATCCAACAAGAACAATCAGCCGCCGCAGCGTCCCCGCTTCCGTTGGCTCAGTTGGCTGCTCTACACCGTTGCCTTTCTGCTTATAGCAGCCTGGCTCTTCGGCGACGGGCTTACTGCCGACGGGAAGAAACTGAGTTACACCAAGTTTACCGCCTACATCGAGGCGGATGCAGTCAAGTCGGTGGCAGTCTATGACGACAATCACCTCGAGGCGACCATACGCCCGCAGAACTACGCCCTTGTCTTCGGCGAGCAGGCGCGCGGCGAAGCCGTCAAGGGCAAACTGTCCATACAGATACCCGGCGTCGAGGAGTTCTCCAAGTATATCGACCAAATCAACGCCGACCGCAAAGAAAAAGGGCAGGTGCCGATCGATGTTACCTACAAGCAGACCCACAACTATCTCTACTTGATATTGGGCAATCTCTTGCCGCTTGTTATCATGATTATGCTTTTCGTCTGGATCAGTCGCGGCATTGGCAGCGGCGCAGCAGGCGGCGGTATGGGAGGTATCTTCGGCGTTGGCAAAGCCAAAGCCCAGGTAACCGACAAGGACAACACCGGCAAGGTTACATTCAAGGATGTAGCCGGTCTTGAGGGAGCCAAACAGGAGGTACAGGAGATAGTCGAGTTCCTCAAGAACCCGAAGAAATATACCGTACTCGGCGGCAAGATTCCCAAGGGTGCGCTGCTGGTAGGCCCTCCGGGGACGGGCAAGACCCTGCTTGCCAAAGCCGTGGCGGGCGAGGCGGGTGTGCCTTTCTTCTCCATGTCGGGTAGCGATTTCGTCGAGATGTTTGTCGGCGTGGGGGCAAGCCGTGTGCGCGACCTCTTCCGCCAGGCCAAGGAGAAAGCACCTGCCATTATCTTTATCGACGAGATCGATGCCGTAGGGCGTGCGCGCGGCAAGAATGCCATGACGGGCGGCAACGACGAGCGTGAATCGACGCTGAACCAGTTGCTCACCGAGATGGACGGTTTCGGTACCAATTCGGGCGTTATCATTCTCGCCGCCACCAACCGTGCCGATGTGCTCGATCCTGCATTGTTGCGTGCAGGGCGTTTCGACCGTCAGATTCATGTTGAGTTGCCCGACCTGCAGGAGCGTAAGGAGATTTTCGGTGTCCACCTGCGTCCGCTCAAGCTCGACGATACCGTCGATGTCGATTTCCTCTCCAAGCAGACCCCGGGCTTCTCGGGGGCGGACATAGCCAATGTGTGCAACGAGGCGGCCCTGATAGCCGCCCGCCACGACCATAAGAAGATCGGCAAGCAGGATTTCATGGATGCCGTAGACCGTATTGTGGGCGGTTTGGAGCGCAAGACCAAGGTGCTGACCGAGGACGAGAAACGCTCTATCGCCTACCACGAGGCGGGGCATGCCACGATCTCGTGGATGCTTCGCTGGGCAAACCCGCTGGTTAAGGTTACCATCGTGCCGCGCGGTGTCGCACTCGGAGCGGCGTGGTATCTGCCCGAGGAACGCCAACTGACCAACGAGGAGCATATCCTCGACGAACTCTGCTCGTTGCTGGGCGGTCGTGCGGCGGAGCAACTCTTCTTGCACCAGACATCCACCGGCGCACTCAACGACCTCGAGCGGGCTACCAAGCAGGCGTATGCCATGGTGGCATACTACGGTATGAGCGACCGGTTGAAAGATGTCAGTTTCTACGATTCCACAGGGCAGTACAGTTACGGTATCTCCAAGCCTTATTCCGACAAGACGGCGGAGTTGATCGATGAGGAAACGGCGGCTATCATCGCCCGTCAGATGGCGCGTGCCCGTCAGATTCTCGAGGAGAACAAGGAGGGACACCACCAAATGGCGGAGTTGCTTATCGAGAAGGAGGTCATCACCTCCGAGGATGTCGAGCGCATACTCGGTCCCCGTCCGTGGAAGAGCCGTGGCGACGAAATCATCGAGGCGAACGGGAAAGCCGCAGAGGAAGCCCCTGCCGCACAGCCGGCGGACGAGGCGGAATCAGCCAAGGATGAGCAAGGGATAAGCAAGGGATAGCCTACATAGCACTTGCATACAACAGAGGGAAACCATAGCACTCCACATACCCAACCAAACAAAAACAAACACACATCATGAAGAAAACTATGCTTAGTATCGTGCTGCTCTCCACAGCACTGTCCGCTTGGGCGCAACAGCCCGAGAAGTTGCCCCTCGACACCAATGTGCGCTACGGGCAGTTGGAGAACGGATTGACCTACTATATCCGCCACAATGAGCAACCCAAACAACGCTGCGAGTTCCATATCGCACAGGCGGTAGGCGCAGTGTTGGAAGAGGATAACCAGAACGGACTGGCACATTTCCTTGAGCACATGGCGTTCAACGGCACGGAGCATTTCCCCGGCAAGGGCATCATCAACTACTTCGAGTCGGTGGGCGTCAATTTCGGCGGCAACATCAACGCCTATACCTCTATCGACGAGACGGTCTATCGCCTCTCCGATGTGCCTACCTACCGCGAGGGCATTGTCGATTCTGCCCTGCTTGTGTTGCACGATTGGGCGTGCGGCTTGCTGCTCTTGCCCGAGGAGATAGACGATGAGCGTGGCGTCATTCGTGAGGAGTGGCGTACGGGGCGTACGGCAGACCGTCGACTCTGGAAGGAGATTCGGGCGCTCAAGTACCCGGGGAGCCCATACGCCAAGCGTGATATCATCGGCGATACGGCTGTGATCAACAATTTTGCTTACGATGCACTCCGTGCGTACTACAAGAAATGGTATGGCCCCGACAATCAGGCGATTGTCGTAGTGGGCGACATCGATGTGGATTCCATCGAAGCCAAAATCAAGGCGCTTTGGGCGAATGTACCTGCCCGCGAGAACCGTGGTGAACGCCCGCTCTATACCGTGAGCGACAATACCGCTCCGCTTGTGGCTGTTGCCCTCGACCCCGAGGCGCAGGCTACGCGTATCGAGTTGGAGTATAAGCATGCCCAACTGCCTGCCGAATTGCAGAATACCGACCAAGCCTATTTGCTCTCTATGGTCAATGGGCTGATTAGCGATATGCTCGACAACCGCTTCAACGAACTCTTGCTCGACCCGAACGCATCGTTCATGGGCGCAGGCTCGTACTATGGCGAGATTGTCAAACTCAAGGATGCTTTTGTTGCCGTATCCGTACCCAAAGAGGGGCGTGAGACCGAGGCACTGAACGACCTGCTCGTGCAGTTGGAGAAGATGGACCGTTACGGGTTTACCTCGGCGGAGTTGGAACGGGTTAAGACCGACTACCTCAGCCGTGTGGAGAAGGCCTACAACGAGCGCAACAGCCGTCGCAACAGCTCTATTGCGCAGGAGTGTATCCGCAACTTTGAGGACCACGCGCCTATGCCGGGTATCGAATGGGAGTATCAGTTCGCCACGACCGTCCTGCCGTTGATTCAGGTCGATTGGGTGAATCAGATTGCCAAAGACATGATACACGAGAACCCGACCATTGCCATTACGGGTCCCAAGAAAGAGGGCGTGAATATCCCGACGGAGGAACAGATTCTGAATATGCTCAAGACCGTGCATGAGGAGGAGATCGAAGCCCCAAAAGAGGAGGCTGTCGATACCGTTTTGGTCAAGAAAGCACCTAAAGCCGGCAAAATCAGGAAGACTTCCTACAACGATGCATTGGGTACGACGGAGTGGACGCTCTCCAATGGCGTGCGCGTGGTGGTGAAACCGACCGAGTTCAAGCAGGACGAGATTCGCCTCTATGCCTATTCCAAGGGCGGCGAGTCGTTGATTGCCACCGAAGACCTCTATGCCGCAGACTTGGCCACGAGTGCCGTCAGCCTGATGGGATTGGGTGATTTCTCTGCCAACAACCTGCAGAAAGCCTTGACAGGCAAGACGGTAAGCGCAAGCACGAGCATCAACGCCAATACGGAGACTATGAGCGGCTCTTCGTCGGTGCGCGACTTCGAGACCATGCTCCAACTTGTTTACTTGCAGTTCACTGCACCCCGCCGCGACGAAGAGGCATTCCAAACGCTCATTAGCCTGATGCACAACCAGTTGCTTAACAAGGACAAGAACCCCAAAGCGGCATTCGCCGATTCTATTCAGGTCTTTGGCAGCAATCACTCGGAGCGCACCACGGTTTGGAGTACCGATAAACTCGAACAAGTAACGCTCGACAAGTGCCTGCGTATCTACAAGGAGCGTTTTGCCAACCCTGCGGACTTCACTTTCGTTCTGGTAGGCAATATCGACCCGACCGACAAAGCCACGCAGAAGAAAGTATGCCAGTGGATTGGCGGACTGAAGACCACCAAGGCATACGAGGAGATACGCGACAACGGCGTGCGTGTGCCGCTCGGTATCCAGCGCAACTATTTCACGCGCGAGATGGAGACCACCACGGCAAGCAACCGTATCCAGTATACCTCGTACGATATGCCTTATACGCTGTCTAACAAGTTGAATATGGAGATGATAGGCCGTATCTTGAGTACACGCTATCTGGAGTCTATCCGTGAGCGTGAAGGTGGCTCGTATGGTGTAGGCTGTGTAGGCGGTATCAATATCCAGCCGGTTAACCGTGCCTACCTTATCATGCAGTTCGACACCGACCCCAAGAAGCAGAGCCGTTTGATGGAGATTATCCACGAGGAGGTGCAGACCATTATCGACAACGGTCCCTTGGCAAACGACCTGAGCAAAGAGAAAGAGTGTATGCTCAAGGATTTCCAAGAGGATTTGGAGAAGAACAGTTATTGGGAGACGGTTATCTATATGTACTACCTCTATGGTATCGATTATATAGCCGACTACCGCAACGCTGTCAATGCCATTACCGCAGAGAGCGTACAGAGCACGCTGCGCAAGTTGGTAGAGGCAGGCAATATGTTCGAGGTGGTAATGTCTCCCGCAGAATAGACCGAGTCCAGACCGACCCGGAGCAAGGCTAGAACATCTAGAATATCTAGAATATCTAGAATATCTAGAACAACTAGAACATCTAGAATATCTAGAATATCTAGAATATCTAGAATAACTAGAATATCTAGAATAACTAGAATAACTAGAATAACTAGAATATCTAGATAAACTACCCACAAAAAAAAATACTCAGGCTGTCCTGTTGGACAGCCTGAGTATTTTTTATTCCTCTATCTATGAGGCTTCCCCCTCTATGAGCAGGGAGGCTCTTACTCTGCTTTCCCGTCAGAGCCAAGCACATTGATGATCTTGTGCTTGTAGAGTTCCTCCATCAGGTCGCGTGCAGGACCGCAGTACTTACGGGGATCGAACTCAGCGGGTTTCTCCCAGAATACTTTGCGTACGGCAGCAGTGAATGCCAGACGGCTGTCGGAGTCGATATTGATTTTGCATACCGCACTCTTGGCTGCCTTGCGGAGTTGCTCCTCGGGGATACCTACAGCAGCCTGCAGTTTGCCGCCGTATTGGTTAATCATATCCACATACTCTTGCGGAACGGAAGACGAGCCATGCAGTACGATAGGGAAGCCCGGCAGTTTCTCCATGACGGCGTCGAGTACATCGAATGCCAATGGAGGAGGCACGAGGCGGCCGGTCTTGGGATCAACGGTGCATTGTTCGGGTTTGAACTTGTATGCGCCGTGGCTGGTGCCGATAGAGATAGCCAGCGAGTCGCAGCCCGTGCGGGTAGCGAAATCGATTACCTCTTCGGGTTTGGTATAGTGGCTCTCCTCAGCGGCTACTTCGTCTTCTACACCGGCGAGCACACCGAGTTCTGCCTCTACGGTTACATCGTATTGGTGTGCATACTCTACTACCTTGCGGGTGAGGGCGATGTTCTCCTCGTAGGGCAGAGCCGAACCGTCAATCATCACGCTCGAGAATCCGAAGTCCACGCAACTCTTGCAGAGTTCGAAACTGTCTCCGTGGTCGAGGTGGAGTACGATCTGCGGTTTTTCCCAGCCAAGTTCTTTGGCATACTCTACTGCACCTTGTGCCATGTAGCGGAGCAGCGTTTGGTTGGCGTAGTTGCGTGCGCCCTTTGATACTTGGAGGATAACGGGGCTTTTCGTCTCAGCCGAAGCCTTTACGATAGCCTGTAGTTGCTCCATGTTGTTGAAGTTGAAGGCAGGAATAGCGTATCCGCCTTTGATAGCCTTGGCAAACATCTCACGGGTGTTCACCAGACCCAATTCTTTGTAACTTACCATAATTATGTATTGATTTAATGGATTAATTAGTATTTCGTTTCTATTCGTTTGCTATCGAAGACAAAGTACAGGATAAGGGCAATGTATGCTGCCAATGCAGTGAGGGCTGCCCAAGGGGTAGCGACCCAGTCGTACAGGTACGGGTCTGCGCCGCAGAACTTAATCACTGCGCTCACCACGCCCATCAGCGCACCGCCCGCAATGAACCCGCTGGCAATGAGCGTACCTTTGTCCTGGCGTTGTTTGGCGCGTTCCTCTGCTTCCGCACCGTCCTTGGTGCGTTTGCGCCCTACGAACCACGAGATAGCACCGCCTACGAGCAGGGGGGTATTCAGCTCGAGGGGAATAAACATACCGAGTGCAAAAGCCAATACGGGAACGCCTAATTGGTTCAGCACAAGGGCGAGTATGGCGCCGGCTATATACTGCATCCACGGTGCGCCTTGCCCCGACATCAGGGGCTCTATCACGGCCGCCATGGCGTTAGCCTGCGGAGCGACGAGGGCATTATCGCCCGTGAAACCGTAGGTCTTGTTCAGTATGATCATCACCCCGCCTACGGTAGCCGCCGATACGAGTGTACCGAGGAATTTCCATGCTTCTTGTTTGCGCGGGGTCGTACCTATCCAGTAGCCTATCTTGAGGTCGGTAATGAAGCCGCCTGCCATCGAGAGGGCAGTACATACCACACCGCCTATCACCATTGCGCCAACCATACCGCTCGACCCTTTCATACCGATAGCCACAAAGATAACCGACGCTATGATCAGCGTCATGAGCGTCATGCCGCTTACGGGGTTGCTGCCTACGATAGCGATGGCGTTAGCAGCCACGGTCGTGAAGAGAAAAGCGATAACGGCTACTACCACAAAGGCAACCAACGCCTGCCAGAAATTATGCAGTACGCCGAGCCAGAAGAAGACAAGCGTGATAAGCAGTGCCGCCGCAATAGCGAGGACGAGGAAGCGCATCGAGAGGTCTTTCTCCGTACGCAGCGAAGCAGCGGCAACGGCTTTGCCTTTCCCGCCCAACTCTTTGCCTGCCAAGCCGACAGCGGACTGAATCACACCCCAACTCTTTACGATACCTATCATGCCCGCCATGGCAATAGCACCGATACCGATGTTCCGCCCATAGCCCGTGAAGAGCAGTTGCGGGTCGGTCGTCTCCATACCAGGTACACTGCCGAGCAGCGGGAGCAGCACCCACCATACGAAGAACGAGCCAGCGCAGATAACGGCAGCATATTTCAAGCCGATGATATAGCCCAAGCCGAGTACAGCGGCACTCGTATTGATAGAGAAGACGAGTTTGAATTTCGTAGCCAGTGCCTCGCCCCAGCCCGTCATGCGGGTGCTTAGACTCTCTGTCCAGAGACCGAATGTAGAGACCACGAAGTCGTACAGTCCGCCTATGCCGGCAGCCCAGATCAGCGGTTTGGCTTGGCTGCCTCCCTGCTCGCCCGAGACGAGTACTTGGGTCGTGGCAGTGGCTTCGGGGAAGGGATATTCGCCGTGTTTCTCTTGTACGAAATACTTGCGGAACGGAATAAGAAAGAGGATACCCAAGCAGCCTCCCAACAGCGAGGAGAGGAAAATCTGCATGAAGTTGACCGTGATGTCGGGGTATTTGGCTTGCAGGATATAGAGTGCAGGCAGCGTAAAGATAGCCCCCGCCACGATCACGCCGCTCGAAGCACCGATAGACTGGATAATCACATTCTCGCCCAAGGCGTTCTTACGGCGCAGAGCCGAGGAGAGCCCCACGGCAATGATAGCAATGGGAATGGCCGCCTCGAACACCTGCCCCACTTTCAGCCCCAGATAGGCAGCCGCAGCCGAGAAGATAACCGCCATCAGCACGCCCATGAGGACGCTGTAGGGTGTAACCTCGGCATAGTCGCGATCGGGACGCAGAACAGGCGTATATTTCTCCCCCGCCCGCAAAGGACGATTCGCATTCTCCGGTAGTTGCACCTGCGTCTGCTCGGTTGCCTGTTTGTCCGTTCGTTCCGTAGTGTCCGTGTGGTTGTTCGCTGCCATAGTGTTCGTTGCTTTTTATCGGGCGTATCGGTCCTATTCGCCGTATTACCCGAATAATTTGCCACAAAGGTACGATAATTATTTGAGTTAGGCAAAACGAATTTCCATAACGCAAAATGGATATAGCAAACACGGGAACCCTGCAAGCCACTTACAAGAGTCTTACAAAAGTCTTATAAAAGTCATGGGTGCTATGGGAGTGCTATGGGTGTGCTATGGGGATACGTCCGAGATTCGAGGCTATGAGGACCGTGAGGATAGCCCCGCCCAAAAAGAGAAAAAAAGCCCGAAAATAAGCAAAAAACGCATATTTTGTTTGCAAAATGAAAAAATAATTTGGATTTTCTCGATTTTTGATGTATATTTGCAGTGGAATTGCAAAGTTGTTGAGCCCGATAAGCCGATACCCGCCAGACAGTACCGCCGAGTTCTTATTACCCCGCAGCGCACACCGTGTGTCCTATGACCGAAAGTCCCGCAGCGCACACCGTGCCCTATAACCGAAAGTTAAACCTCAAAATAAATAATCCAATGAGAAAACTTCTCTCCCTTTTCCTTACACTCACCCTCTCTGCCGCTGCATTTGCCTATACAGCGCAGATAGACGGTATCTACTACACCTTCGATTCCTACGACAAGACGGCGACAGTTACCTACCGCGACCAAAACTACAACTCCTACACGGGCGAGGTAGTCATTCCCGCAAGCGTGGAGTATAACGACGAGGAATACGCAGTAACAAGTATTGGTCAGGAAGCCTTCAGCTCATGTTCTTCTCTCACGGCAGTCCGTATTCCCAATAGCGTAAAAAGTATCGGATCGTATGCTTTCCGCGACTGTTCCAGCTTGACCTCCATCGTTATTCCGGACGGAGTTACAAGCATTGAGTGGTATACTTTTTGGGATTGTTCATCCCTATCGTCTGTAACTCTCCCGAATAGTATAAAAAGCATTGAGCCCTATGCATTTTGGTATTGTCGCTCACTCACTGCGATTACTATCCCGGATGGCGTAACAAGCGTTCAGTACCAAACTTTTGAGGGTTGTTCCGGCTTGACCTCCATCGTTATCCCAGATGGCGTAACAAGCATTGGATCGTCTGCTTTCAACGGCTGTTCCTCTTTGTCGTCCGTGGTACTCCCCAAGAACCTGATCAGTATAGGCGAGAGTGCATTTAATGGAAACTCATCCCTTACTTCTATTACGCTTCCGAGTACCGTCAACAGCATAGGAGCAAATGCGTTCTCTTCTTCCTCTTCGCTCTCGGTTACGGTGTTGGGCGAGACACCTGCCAGTCTTGGAAGCAATACATTCCACGAGAATACGATATTCTATGTCCCGAATGTAGATACCTACAAGGCAGCATGGACAGGCTACAAGTTTATTGTGCCTTTCAATGGTGTCTCGGCATCGGTTAGCATATCGGCATTGGCAGACAAGTCGGCACTGCAACAGAAATTGGGGTTGGATAGCCTGAAGAAAATTACCTCGCTTACCATAAGCGGCACCATCAACAGTTACGACATTATGATGATGCGTAACCAAATGCCGAATCTGTTGGATATTGACCTATCCGAGGCAAGCATTGTTGCCAACGACTACGAATATACCAAAGGCTACCACTCGAAGAAAGATACCCTTACCGCCTACTCCTTCACGGGTACGGGTACGCATATCCGCAAAGCCATTCTCCCCAATACGGTAACTTGCATAGAGCAGAATGTATTCAATACGCCGTACTTGCAGGAGGTAGTGCTGCCCGAAGGCTTGTTGACAATCGGCTATAAGACTTTCTACGGCTGCGCAGCGTTGCGTTCTATTAACCTGCCCAAAAGCCTTACCTCTATCGGAGAATCGGCATTCCAAGGCGCAGGACTGACAGCGGTAACGATTCCCGCGAATGTGCAGACTATAGGAGAAAAGGCCTTTGCGGGAGGGAATGAAGATTGGTGTTCCTATTACCGTGCTTACTACGACTCTCACAACGATGCTTATTATTTATCCCCTTATGATATTAAGCCTTCATCTGGTGGTTCTCTCCAATCCGTTACCATCCCTGCGGACTCCAAGTTGACCACTATCTCTGCATGGGCGTTTGCGGGCAACCGAGGTTTGAAAAAGATCTCTATTCTCGGCGACAGCATCCGGTCTATCCAATGGGGAGCATTCTACCATTGCCTATTGGATACGCTGATTCTGCCTCCTAATCTGACAGAATTGAATACGCTCTCTTTCGGGTATTGTACCGGCTTGAAATTCATTGCTATGCCCAATACGCTGACCGAGGTGGCAGACAATGCTTTTGTAGGCTGTACGAGTCTGGACAATATCCAGTTCCCGAAGAAGTTGACCAAGATAGGACACCACGCTTTTGCCGACTGTACCAACCTGCGCAATGTGGATATCCCGGGGCTTGTAACGGACATTGAGGAGTATGCATTCAAGGACTGCAATGTAAAGAGTATCTACAGCTACCTCTTCGACCCGTTCACTATCGGGCAGAACACTTTCTCTGCCTATGCCAACGCGAATGCCGTTCTCTATATCCCGAACCTCGAAGATACGGAGATGAAGTACCTCTACGATACGCAGTGGTCGCAGTTCCTCAACCGCTACCGTATGGACAAGAGTTTCCAATACGACGATTTCTACGGCAAAGGCGACATCAATTTCTCGTGCGGGGACGACCCGCTGAAAGGCAAGCCCAATGCCACACTCTATCCGGGGGCGGGCTTGACGGTCGATGCCGACTGCGACTCGACACAGCATATCGGCAATGTGGAGATAGAAGGCGACGGCAAAGACTGGGCGTCTATCATTGCGGGCTGCAACCTGTCGGTCGATTCGCTTATTCAGCATATCTTTGTGTCGGGCAAGAAATGGCATTTCTTCGGCTTCCCGTTCCCCGTCAAGATAGAGGACATCGCCTCCGACGCCAAGTATGTCATCTACGAGTACGACGGTCAGGCGCGTGCCGAGCGTGATACTACGGGGTGGAAGCGTCTGCCCAAAGACCAGCAGTACCTCTACCCGGGACACGGCTATATCTTCCAGTTCAATTTCTCCGTATCGGGTAGTTTCACTATCCGTATCCCTTCGCCGGATTTCTGCGAAGCAGTCAAGAAAGTGTTGCTTACATTCTTCCCATCGAAGAAAGAGAACAACAAAAGTTGGAACTACGCCGCCAACCCCTTCATGGCATACTACGACATCAACGACCTCAATACCACCTCGCCTATCACCTACTGGGATGTAGAGGAGGGGACATACAAGTCTGTTCGCCCGGGCGACGACGAGTACTACATCTCGCCTTACGAGGGCTTCTTCTTGCAGAACGAGTTCAGCGAGGATTTCGAACTTGTCTTCGAGCGTGACAAGGCAATGACCAAGCGTCAGTTGGACGAGCGGCGTGCTGCGCATCTGCCCGCCCGTGCCGCCAAGGCGCAGTCTGGCATCAGTCGGTATATCATCAATCTGACCGTCTCCGACGGCGGGCAGAGCGATGCTACCCGTGTGGTTATCAACGAGCAGGCGGCTCTCGGCTACGACCTCGGCAAGGATGCAGCCAAGTTCCTCTCTACAGAAGCCTCCGTGCCGCAGATATTCTCCTATGACGATGGTAATGTGCAGTACGCTATCAACGAGCGCCCCATGCATACGGGTACCGTCGAGTTGGGGCTGCGCCTGCCCGCTTCGGGTGTTTATACTATCGATGCACCCCGTATGGATACGCTCTTCTATCTGCTCGACCGTGAGAACAATACACTGCACGATTTCAGCAACGGTGCCTATACATTCTCTTCGGGCGCAGGCTCACAGACGGGGCGTTTCGCTTTGGTACGCGGCTACAATGTGCCTACCTCGGTCGAGGCAGAGAGTGCAGACCAAGCCCGTATCGAGACGACCGCCGACGGGCTCTATATCCACGGCACTGCCGATATTCAGGTTTATAATGTAGCCGGTGTCATCGTTGCCGAGGGTACTTATTCGGGCTCGCTGCCGCTGCCAGCGGGGGTCTATCTGGTTGTTTCGGGCGATACGGCAACCAAGTGCGTCATCCACTAATCCGTCCCTGCAATGAAAGTCCCTTTCATGCGTTCGCTCTCTTGCTTTTTGGGAGTGCTTGCCTTGCTTGCTTGGGGCGTACCCGTGCAGGCACAGCAGGATGATTTCGACCCCGTCTTGCCGCCCGACCCCGCAGCGTCCTACTCGGTGTCTGTGGCGTCCGACCCTGCGGGCGCGGCAGTGCTGACAGGCGGCGGTGCACTCTGTGCGGGGGCTACTACCCCCGTCTCTTGTACGCCCGCCGAGGGCTATGCGTTCGACTATTGGTCGCTCGACGGCGTACAGTACAGTACCGACTTGGCGTTTACCTATACAGTGGAGCACCGGAGTGTCGCTTTTGTGGCGCACCTGCATGCCGTGGCGACACATACGCTCTCGCTGTCGGCTAACCTGCCCGATGCGGCAGAACTGACGGGCGCAGGCACCTACTACCCCACCCACACGGTGCAGATAGCGTGTACGCCCCGCGAGGATTACTATTTCCAATACTGGACGCTCAATGGCAGTATTTATTCCTATGAGCGGAGTTTCTCCTATACGATGGGCAGTAGCGATGCCGCTTTTGTGGCTGTCTTTACCCATACGCCCCGCTATACGGTGACGGCGCAGGCAGACGATGCGGCAGCGGGCTATGTCGTAGCGAGCGAGGGGCGTTATACGCAAGGGGAGGTACTGAACCTCGAGGCATACGCCTATAGCGAGTTTCTGTTCTCCCATTGGACGCTCAACGGCTCGTATTTCACCGACCAATCCGCTTTCACTTATACCGTGGGGCCATCCGATGCGGCGTTTGTAGCGGTGTTCGATTTCAACCCCGAGCAGCCCGACGACCCATCGGCCATAATGACTACGACAGTCAGTCTCCGCACCGAGCCTGCGGGAGCGGCCACATTCAATCTCCCGTCGGGCAGCAAGTACCACGAGGGCGATACACTTATCATTCGGGCTACCCTGGCGGACGACTACCTCTTCGACGGCTGGTACAATGGCGATGACCTCGTGGCCTCTACCACAGCGTTCACCTATATCGTAGGGCAGAAAGATGTTACCTTTACGCTGCGGGCAACGCCTGTTACCTACAGCCAACTCAACCTCGTGGCATCGCCTACTGAGGCGGTGTCGTTTAATCTCCGCTCGGGCAATATCTATCGCGAGCATACCGTAGTCTCGCTGCGTGCTTCGGTAGCGGCAGGCTATGCGTTCAGCGGCTGGTATCTGGGCGATTCGCTGCTCTCGGAGACCGTCGATTTGCCCTATACGATCGGTTCTTCGGCGGTTACGCTTACCGCACGGGCTACCGTTATCACCCCCGACCCGGACGAGGAGTGGAACCCACTGCCGCCGACCGACCCCGATATGGAGTCGGTCTATATCATTGCGCAGTCCGCCAACAGCACAACGGGCAAGGCATACGGCTCGGCGTCGTATGTGGTGGGCAAGGAAGTTACGCTGCGTGCCGTGCCGGCGCATGGCTATGTCTTCTCGTGCTGGGACGACGGCAATACCGACAGTGTCCGCACCGTCATCGCCTCTGTGGATATTACCTATACCGCCTATTTCACGCCCATTACCTATACCGTAACGGTCGCTACCGGCAATGCCTCAGCGGGTACGGTGTCGGGCGGCGGTGTCTACGCCTATCGCTCGAGTGCCACGCTGCGGGCCACTCCCGCCGCGGGCTATTCGTTTGTCCGTTGGTCTGACGAGAGTACCGACGCCGTCCATACGGTCTATATCACATCCGATACGCTCTTTACGGCGTATTTTGCGCCTATTTCCTATACCCTTACCGTCCAGACGGCAGATACCGAGTTAGGCAGCGTGTCGGGGGGCGGTACTTACGCGATGAACCATGTGGCTACCCTTACCGCTACCCCGCTCAACTACAGCACTTTCCTGCAGTGGGACGATGGTAATACGGACAATCCCCGCACGGTTACCATTACAGGCGATGCTACCTATATTGCGCTTTTCTTACCCTATTCCGAGCCGGAACACCCCGAAGGCGAAGGGCAACTGACGGGCAAGTTCCGGGTGGCTCCCTCCCGCTATGTGGTCTTCTCGCAGGGCAACTTGCAGTACAACGCCGCTAACGGCGAGAAGCACAAATGCGCAAACGGAACATGGGGGCAAGGCACATGGCGGTTGGCAGACAATCAGTACGACTATATCGGACTCGACAATGCCGAAGCCGACGAAGCATACGACGGGTGGATAGATATATTCGGCTGGGGGACGAGCGGTTGGATGAGCGGTGCCAAAGCCTATCAGCCGTGGTGCATATCCGAGGTGCCGACCGATTTCCAACCCTACAACTCCGGGAGCGACCTCACACTCATGGCAGAGTATGCCGATTGGGGTGTTTACAATGCGGTGTACAACGGTGGCAACCGTACGGGCGAGTGGCGTGTACTGACTTCCGACGAGTGGCAGTATCTGTTCCGCTACGGGCAATGGACTA
The DNA here is from genome assembly GCA_963622445.1 of Bacteroidaceae bacterium. Lineage (GTDB taxonomy): Bacteria > Bacteroidota > Bacteroidia > Bacteroidales > Paludibacteraceae > Colicola. The sequence goes on along the minus strand of CAVFHY010000023.1, from coordinate 8,486 downwards.
TGGCGCGTATCAAAGTAACCGAAAAGAAGAGCCTGCGTGGTTTTCTAATGCTGCCTACGGGCTTTTCCTGCCCTGCAGGCGTGAGTGTCAAGGTACTTGGTACAGGCAACGAAACAGAGACGCAGAAGACTGTCAGCCAGGGCGAGTATTCATCCAATCTCTATACTTTGGAGCAGTTTGCCTTGTTGCAGGAAGCGGGTGTTGTCTTCCTGCCTTGTGCGGGTTTCCGTGATGCAGGCGAGGTGGACTATGTCAATATGGTAGGCGGCTATTGGTCTTCTACGGCAGCAGGCGAACAGAACGCCCGAGCGTTGTATTTCTTCTCCAATATGGTGGACGCCAACTATCTGCCGCTGCGCAGTTTCGGCTATAGTGTGCGCCTTGTCAGCGAGGTAGAAGCACCTCTTGTACCGACGGATATTTCCGCCCCACAAACCGACGAGCCCACACCCGCTGTCCGCAAAGTACTGCGCAACGGGCAGATCCTTATCCTGCGCGACGGCAACGCCTATACACCCCTCGGTATGTCTTTGTAAGGAGAACGAAAGGACTCCCCTACCCCAAAGGTTGCGTGCCAGGGTTTCCTGTTCGCCAATCTCACTGCGCATTGTGGTTTCCTGCTCGCTAACGCTCACGAAAAAAGGAAGAAAGCATTTTCTTCCTTTTTTCGTGCCGAATGGGTGGTATAGGAAGTTATTGTGCATCTGTGAATGACGCTGCAAAGGTACAACCAAAAAGGACACCTTCTGCAAGAGAAGATGCCCTTTTCGGAAACAAAATGAATACAGATGTATTTCCGTGAAGTACGCTACTTCATGGGATAAAGTACGCTATTCCGTTTATTTCAGCGCAATGGTGAGCGTAGAGCCCAAAGCGGTGGTCGCCTCGAACGAGAGCGATGTCAGATTGTCGTCGGCATCGAAGGCTACCGTGAGCGGGGTGGTCGGCGTGAGATAGTAGTAATGACCGTCCGCCGTGAGGATATAACTGGTCTCCGCCGAACCCGAGCGATAGAAGCCCGTGAACGGACTGCTCAGCGACCAATAGCCGGCATAGACATCTGTCCACTCACCGGAAGGCAACGACTCGAGAGCGTTCTCATCGGCTGCCTCCAGTTGGATGACGACCGTATTGCCCACAGAATCGGCCAGCGTGACAGTATGGAGCGTGGTCTGGTAGTAGTACCAATAGAGTTCGTTCTGTGCGTCTGCCTCGAAGGTGATGTCCTCGACCGCGTTGATGACAAACGCCACGGAGTCGGTAGGCTCGCTATACGCCGTATAGGGCTTGAAAGAGAGCGTGCCCGTATAGGTGCCGTAGAGTTTGGCACCCCACGAGTTGGTGTAGTTGATGTCTATCGTATAGATGTCGCCCGACTTGGTGACATCCACATCGATACCCTCGGGCAGTTGTGCCGTCGGCGTGGAGTTGTTGACAGCTGCTGCCGACGTGTTGGCAAGATTGATATGCCAAGGTGCGATGTCGCCGCCTGTGTAATGGCCTACCGCCAGCGACTGGCTGTCAACGGGTACGCAGAACTCAATCTCGAAGTACTGCCCCTCGCCGGAGAAAGTAGCCGCAGAAAAGTCGTAGGACAAATTGGCAGAAGCGAAAGCAACCGTCAGTTTGCGCACATCGGCAGATGCACCGTAGGCAATAGAGCCGTCCTCGTCCGCCTCTGCATAGTAGTAAGCGTCGGCAGAGGTGAGCGTTTGGCGCGAAAGCAGAATTTCGTCGAGCGTGCCGTTGTCCTCTTTGGTGCAGCCCACCAGAGCGGCGGCTGCAAGCAAAGAAGCGATATAGATATTCTTATTCATACAAAATATGCAATTAGGAGTTATACATTATTATTCTGCACCCTCGCTGTCGGCATCCTCGGCGGGTTGCAACGCAGCAGGGCAGCCTTCTGTCCATGTCCATTGCTCGGTGTAAGGACCATAGATACCGCCCCCATCGTAGTCGGGCAAATAGAGCAGGGCATTGAGCGTAAAGACATTCTTCTCGTTGGAGAACGATACGCCATACGATGCATACCGATCCGAATAGTAGAGGTAGTATTCGCCCTCGCTGTCGGTAGAGATACCCATATTGAGTTGATACACAAAGTAATCACCCGCCTGCTCGCCATCGAGGCTCACCACATTGTAGTCGGCGTCGAGGATGAACTTGATGTGCTGCCCGCTGAGTACGGAATAGCCGTCGCCCGCTTTCTCGCCACTGCCCTCTTCGGTCTCGTCGGCAGGGTCTATCTCAAAATATGGATTTACAAGACGGAAGAGTGAGTCGGTAGCCTCGACGGCTTTCTCAATCTCCACATCGCCCTCCTCGTTCCAGATACCAGAAACGAAGTGCACCGTACCACGGCTCTCCCAGTTGTAGTCTTTGGTATAGGAAATGGTAATGGCGTTGCGACCATAGCTGGTAGCGTCCTCCTCGGGGATAGTAATGCTCAGCGTTGCAGACGAGCCGATAGGCAGTGCCGAAGCGTCGATAGCCACCGTGTCGAACTGCTGCCCTGCAGCAAAATGGAGCGTGGTAGGGAGCGTGATAGTACCCTCCTCGGATACCTCGACCGTGAGTGTCAGGTCGGCTGCCTCGAGCGAGGAGGTACGCCCGATAAGAATAGAATCCGTCGCCACATCGTCCGGGGTATAGGTAACAATCGTGTGGGTCGTTTCGTAGATAAAGAAGCCCTCCGAAGCAGGCGACTCGTCGCGGGTAGGAAAATCGTTCCCGCAGCCTGCCAGCAGCAATGCGGCAAAGGCTATAGATATATATTTCGTTTTCATACTGAAATGCTATGTTAGATATTGAAGAATGGCAGGGGAAATACACCGTAGGGACATACCTCCCCGCCAAAACAGGTTAGACGGTAGGAGGAGCTACTTGCTCGTTGTTGTCGCTGATGCTGATGCCTTGGTTGGCCTCGATCTCTACGCTCGGGATGAGGTAAAGCAGCACGGGGTCGTTGGGCTGGATGGTATATTGCCAAGCCGCAGGCCAGTTGCTGGTAGCGAGGTTGGTACTCTTGCGGTTGATGGTCTTCTGGAGGCGCAGGATGTCGAAGAAAGCAAAGCCCTCGCCCCACAACTCGATACGACGCTGATACCAAATCTCGTCCAAGAGGCTGCTCTCGGTCTGCTTGTAGTTGGTATCACGCTGGTCGGTCAGCACCTTGAGCGCAGCGCGAGCACCGGCTTCGTCCCCCGTATGGGCAAGACCCTCGGCCTTGATAAGCAACATCTCCTCGGCACGCATCAGAATCCAATCTGCCGCCGCAGACATAACGGTCGCATTGTCGTTGGGCAGACCCCACTTGACATTGACATACTCCATACCATCGTCGGCAGCCGTCTCTTTCCACCACGAATAGTTGGCGTTGTCGAGCAGCGGCGAGGTCTTGTCCTCGTTGAGCCACCAGCCCTTGCGCACATCGGTAGTGGAGATTTTGGCGTAGAGCGTAGAGGAGATAGAACTATAGGCCCCCACACTGGTGTAGCCCGAGGTATAGAACGAGCCGACATGGCCTAACCAGTTGACGATACCCGAAGTGACGACCTCGTTGCTCTCGGTGAGAATGTTTGCCCACAGTACCGAAGCTGCATCTGCCGAGCAGAAAGTAGGTTTTGACACCTCCTCGAGGGTATAGACGGTAGCACCCGAAACGATGAGGGCACTATCGGCATCGGAAGCCGCAGCCGCCCACTGTTGGGTAGCGAGGTTGGCACGGGCACGCAGACCATAGGCAACTGCCTGGTTGATATAGCCCTTGTCGGAACGCACAAAGCCATCGAGCGCAGAGATAGCGAAATTGAGGTCGCTATAGACGAGGTCGTAAACGGCCTGCACCGTGGCACGGGGGTTGTTGGTCTGCTGGTCTGCCGTGAGCGATTCCGTTACGATAGGCACGCAGGGCTTGTTCTTGGTCTGGTCGCTATAGGCGAACTGGTAGAGTTGCGCCATCTCGAGGTAGCAGAACGCACGCACGGCACGCGCCTGACCCAGGTTGGAGAGCAAAGTAGCATCGGTAGTGGTAGAGTCGATACCGCCGATGACATTGTTCGCCGCACGGATAATCTTGTAGTACTCACGCCAGTGCATACGCATCTCTTGCGAGGTATAGACACGGTCGGAGTACTCGGCGGGGCTGGCGAACCAGTTGTAGCCGATATTGGGGCGGACATAGTCCTGACCCATGCAATCGCGCATGATGCACATGGCGGCATAGCCGAAATCGAAGTGACGCTCAAGACCGTCTTCTCCCAGACCTGCCCAAAGTTGAATCATCTGTGAGTACATGGCGGCTACATCGGCTGATGAGGTAGTGGGGTTCTTGCTGAACGCATCCTGTTTTTGTTCTTCGGTCTTGGTAGCACCTTCGGGGGCGGTATTGAGCAGACTATCGCAAGCCGACAACCCGAATGCCAATCCGAAGATGGCTGTATATCTTGCTATTTTATTCATTGTAGTCTATATTTTAGCGGGGCGGAAGTGCCGAGGCACTTAGAAAAGCCCCAAGAAGTGAATGATTAGAATGTGATGCTGATACCTCCGGAGATACTACGCATAGCGGCGTAGGTGTTCATACTCGAAGTGGAGTAACTCTGGCGAGGATCAAGACCCTTGCGGGCAGCAAAGAGCGCTACATTGTCTGCCACACCGTAGATACGCAACTTCTCGATTTTTGCCTTGCGGGTCCATTTGGAGGGCAGCGTATAGCCCAGCGTGATGTTCTGCAGGCTCAGATAGTTGGACGAGATAAGCCAACGGTCGGAGGTGGCATTGGTATAGAGGTCGGCTGCGTCAACACGAGGCACATCGGTGTCGGTATTGCTCGGGGTCCATGCATCGAGAATGTCGGTGTGCCAGTTCTGACCGGCGTAAGACGAGTTGCCCGAGTGCATCAACGACTGGTAGCCTGCGTCGAAGACACGACCGCCGAGTTGGTAAGCAAAACCGATAGAGAAATCTACGCCGTAAGCATCGAGCGTGGTGCCGAAACCACCATAGACCTTAGGCAGGATATCGCCGGACTCGTACTGCGTACCGTCTGCCCAGACATCGGTAACGGTCTGTCCCGTCACATTGCCCTCGGCGTCTGTTACATCCTTGTACCACAGCGACTTACCAGTGTTTGGGTCAACGCCTGCGTACTTGCGGATATAGAAGTTGTAGAGGCTCTCGCCCTCCTTGTAGATATAGTTGCCGCTAATCCACTGACCATTCAACTCCGGCGAGAGTTCGAGAATTTTGTTCTTGAAATAGGTCATGTTGGCGTAGATAGTCCAAGTGACATTGCGGGTTTTGACGGGCGTACCGTGTAACTCGAGGTCAAGACCGGCGTTGCTGACAGAACCGATATTGACAGGCAGGCTGCTGTAGCCCAAGGACGAAGGTACGGGCTTGTAGTAGAGCATGTCCACCGTGCGGCGCCAGAAGCCCTCGATCGTACCACTCAGTCGCTCATCGAAGAAGGCGAAATCGACACCGCCGTTGAGGTTGTAGGAAGTTTCCCAAGTAATGTCTTCGTTGCCCTTGTAGGTGAGCGCCGTAGCGAAACTACCGTTGTTCTCGCTGACCTCGTATTGGTCGGTGTAGAGGTAGTAGTTGACCGCCCCGTCGCTGGTGAGCAGGTTGTCGTTACCTTGCGCACCGTAACTGATTTTGAGTTTGAGCAGGTTGACCACATCTTGTGCAGACTCCATAAACGGCTCGGCGTTGATGTCCCAAGCAGCACCTACAGACCAGAAGTTACCCCAACGGTTCTTCTTGGCGAAACGCGAAGAAGCATCACGACGATAGGAAGCGGAGATATAGTACTTGCTGTCGTAGTCGTATTTGGCTTGCGCCAAAATACCCTGCGTAGCATAGTGGTGGGTATAAGAACCTGTCTGTGGGTTGAGAATGGCATTGCTGATTTCGGCAATGTCGGACGAGAAGAGTTTGGTCTTCTGGCCATAGTTGGTCGAGAGGGTGTAGTTGTAGTTCTCGTAGCCGAGCAAGAGATCCACATTGTGCAGGCCGGCAAAGCGGTTGTTGTAGGTCAAGAGGTATTGCTGGTTAACCGTCAGATAACGGTCGCTCTCTACAAACACCGAACCGCCCGAGGTAGCATACTGCCCGTAGAAAGGGTTCATGGTCTGCTGATAGCGGCTGCCGAAATAGTTGACACCGATGTTGGCAGTAGCCTTAAGCCCCTTGTAGAACTCGATGGCGGCGTACCACTTGCCCGTGAACATATCGTTGGTGTATTTTGACACATCGAGCGCAATGGCTGACGCAGGATTCGACTGGCTCATGAAAGGACGCTTGGTACCTGCACCCAATGCTGCACCGTCGCCGTAGTCATAGACCGTGAAGCCGTTGTTGTCCACAGCGATAGAACCGTCGGCGTTGCGCACATAGAGCGGATAGATAGGCGCCATAAAATTGCTGACATAGAATAGGTTTCCCGACGAGGTGGCCGCATCGTCGCTGGTCTGGTCAGTTGGGTACTTCTGGTCGGCATGAGCGTAACTCATCGAAGTACCGAGTTTGAGCCACTTCTTCGCCTGATAATCCACATTGACACGGCTCGTGAAACGCTGGTAATTCGAGTTCTCGATAATACCTGAATCATCGAGGTAACTTGCCGAAGCGAAGTAGTTGATCTTGTCGGTAGAGCCAGATACATTGAGGTTGTATTCCTGACGCAGGTTGTTAGACTTGAAGAGTTCGTTGTACCAACTGTCGGGCGTATAGTAGTTGACACCATCGTTGTAGCCGAGCGTGGCGTTAGGATTGAGTTTGCCGTTGGTACCGATGAGGCGTTGCCCCGTAGGCACGGTATAGACCTGATAGCCCAGACCACCATTATTCGGGTCGAGCAGATAGGTGTTGGCATACTCGTGGGCGTAGGCTGCGGACTGACCGGCAAGGAACTGGCTGTTGAACAGACCCTGATAGAAAGTCTCGTAGTACATAGCCGGGTCGGTCATAACAGAGTAGGTAGGCACCTCACGCGAGTTAGACCCCCATTTGGCGTCGATAGTGATCTGCGCATCTTTGGTGTTGCCTCGGCGGGTAGTGATAAGCACGACACCGTTGGCGCCACGCGCACCATAGAGGGCGTTGCTGGCAGCGTCTTTGAGGACGGTAATCGACTCAATATCATTGTTGTTGAGCGTGGCAATCGTGTTGTCATCGGCAGGCACACCATCCACTACATAGAGCGGGGCGTTGCTGGCGTTGATAGAGCCGATACCACGGATACGAATCTTGGCAACCGAGCCCGGTGCACCATCGACGCTGATACCCTGCACGCCGGCTACCTGACCAGAAAGGGCGTTGCTGACATTGCTGGTCTGGCGCTTAACGATGTCGTCGGTCTTGACTACCGAAGCAGAACCAGTGAAAGACTTCTTCGTGGTCGTACCAAAGGCTACGACCATAACTTCGTCTATCTCTTGGCTGTTCTCGGAAAGGGTAATCTTCAGCCCGTCTGCCACAGGGAGTTCCACCGTCTTCATACCAATGAAAGAAATTACGAGCGTTTGTCCCGGCTCGGCGGTGATTGAATACTTACCATCAAAATCTGTAATGGTACCAGAAGTCGTACCTTTGACTTGTACGGAAGCACCTATCACAGGCTCGCCGTCACTCTCACTCAGTACGACTCCGCTGAATGTCTGTGCCTGTGCAAAGGCGAGACCGATGCTCACATAGCAGGCTGACAAGAGGAGTAAAAATCTTTTCATACCGTAAATATAATTAGTTAATACCTTGTTTTTTCTGTTGGTTGGCGTGCGGGGCAGGCAGCGTTTTCCCACCGCGCTCCCGTGCTGCGTTCTTGGGCGACAAGCGATGTGTCCTTTTGCAAAAGACTGTACCTGTACATTGTCAGTCATGTACAGTAATCGCTACTGCAAGGATGTGAATTTTCGCTAACAAAGGAAAAGTGGGTGCAAAGGTATAGCAAAATTTTGATACAACCAAATAATTCGTACCAAAATGTTACTTTTTACACATTTTTTCTTGCGTTATGTATAATTATACAATCAAACCATATCATTATGCGTATATTTATACAATCCTTACATTCCTACAACACATCCCATGCAACGAATAGACCAGGTACAGAGAGCGGCAGGAAGAAAACAGGAAGAGACGAGCAGGCGGGAAGAGAATTGCTGAAACAGAAGAACAGATGCGACAACTCAAAGGGACGGGAAAGGGAAACGAGACTATACGGGCAAGGAATTCTAAAGAGACTACATATACTCTACAGAGAGACCAAAAAGACATGGAAATGTAAGAGCGAGCATAATTCTACGAGCCCGACGGCTCATTTGTCGCAAGCGAGGAATACCCTACTGCCGCCTCAAGGGAAGAACACCTATTAACTGTGAAAGTGGTTAACCGGAGTGGAGAGAGCGGAAAGCTGTACTTATTATATAAAAAAAAGAGGATTGTCTCCCGACAACCCAATCTTTTACTTAACCTTAAAA
>CAVFHY010000022.1:0-27084 GCA_963622445.1 Bacteroidaceae bacterium | reverse complement strand
GCATAGGATACGCATAGGTTGCAGGCACAAAGCAGTCTATATGCAATAGGAATTTTTAACAGAAATAATCTATAGTGTAGTCAGTATTTTTACAATTCTTTCAGCGGTGTGTCCGTCCCAAAGCGGGGGAACAGCCCCTTTCTTCCATTCGCCGGCAAAGAGGCGGTCGAGTGCGGGGCGCACTGCCGCCGGGTTCGTGCCAATCAGTTCGTTGGTGCCGATAGTGCAAGTCTCCGGACGTTCGGTGTTGTCGCGCAGCGTGATGCACGGCACCCCCATGACAGTAGTTTCCTCGGTAATGCCGCCCGAGTCCGTCACAACCGCTTTCGCCCGTTCTACAAGGTAGTTGAATTCCAGATAGCCAAGCGGTTCTACAATATGCAGATTCGGGAAAAGGCGGCTGAGTTGCGTCTCGTCGCCCCAGAGAGTATAGAATATCTTTGCCGTGCGAGGGTGAATGGGGAATATAATCGGAAGCCCGTGCACATGGTTGATTATCTGCTCCATAAGTGCTTTGAGGTGTGCCTCTTCGTCTACATTCGCAGGGCGGTGCATGGTCATCACGATGTATTGTTTCTCTTTGAGCCCGAGTGTGTCATATACCTGCGGCCGACGGAAACGGCTGCGGTTTGCCAATAGCGTATCGATCATCACATTTCCCACCAACCATGCCCGTTGCGGCACACGGTCAGCGCCATAGCGTTGTACTTCGCTTGTCGTGTGGCTTTCATACGCATGGTACAGCGGAGTGCTTGTGCTGGTATGGTCCGTTCGGGTGTCCTCCTTGTTTGTCTCTCCCTCCATAACAAGCACACTCTGCCGACGCAGATTGTCGTTGGCGTACGATGTGGTCGTAAAGAGGTAGTCTGCCAGCGAGTCTGTCACCATACGGTTAATCTCTTCGGGCATTGTCAAATCCCAACTGCGTATACCTGCTTCCACATGGCAGACGCGTGTGCAGAGTTTCTTCGCCACGATAGCGCACGCCATCGTGCTTGTTACATCTCCTACTACCAATACTATATCAGCAGGGTGCGAGAGCAAGTCTTGCTCAAAGGCGACCATAATATGCGCTGTTTGCTCGGCTTGGGTTCCTCCCCCGCAACCGAGGTTGGCATCGGGCGCAGGTATGCCCAACTCTTCGAAGAAGGTGTCAGACATGTTTTTGTCGTAGTGCTGCCCCGTATGTACCAGGCGGTAATGAATATCATGTCCTTGATCTTCAGCGGATTGTATGGCGCGTATGATGGGCGCAATCTTCATGAAGTTCGGTCGTGCGCCGGCAATAATGGTAATTTGCATAAGAGTATGTGCGTGAATTTTGCTACAAAAGTACAAAAATTATGGCAATGTTGCAAATATCGGCTTATAAATACGAAAAGAGGCTGTCTATGGGGGGACAGCCTCTTTGGTCAGTAAAAGGGGATGATGCTTCTTTGTCCTTTAACCGAGCAGTTCCTTGGGGAGGATGGGCATGGGGCCGTGCTGCGTGCAGACATAGGCGGAGACGGCAACGGCTTTCTCGTGCGCCTCGGCAATGGACTTGCCCTGTAGCAGTTGGGCAATAAATGCCCCTGAGAAACTGTCGCCTGCACCGACCGTGTCGGCTACCTCGACCTTGGGCGTGGCACGATGGCTTACCGTGTCCGTTGTGATGACATACGACCCGCACGTGCCGCAAGTAAGCACCACCATACGGATGTCGTAGGTGGCTATCAGCGCACGGCAGACCTCAACGGTTTTTGCCTCGTCGCTCGCAATCAGGCTATCGGGGAATACCTCCGTATGGAGCAGCATGGGCGCTACGATGTCCAGTTCTTCGTCGTTAATCTTCAGCACATTGCAGCGGTGAAGCGAGGTTTCGATAACTTCCTTGGTGTACCACTGTTGGCGCAGGTTGATGTCGAAGACACGGAGCGCGTCGGCAGGCATGGCGTCCAAGAGGGCGTTGATGGTGCGGCGGCTGACCTCGGAACGCTGTGCCAACGAGCCAAAGCAGACGGCTTTGGCGTTGCGGGCAATGGCAAGGCTTTCTTCGGTAAGCGGGATGTTGTCCCACGCTACGCCCAAACAGATGTCATAGTTCGGGACTCCTTCGGCATTGAGCGTTACTTGCACCGTGCCGGTGGGGTACGCCACCTTGGGCAGATTGTAGTACAAACCGACCTTATCGAAGGTGTCCGTCACCTCACGCCCCAAGGCATCGTCGCCGATGGCGGAGATGGCGCACGAATCGAATCCGAATTGAGATACATGGAAGGCAAAGTTAGCGGTTGCGCCACCTAACTTGCGCCCTGTGGGCAGACAATCGAACAAGACCTCGCCCAGACCTATTACATAGTTTTTTTGCATGAATTCTTTGTTTTGTAGAAAGTGGATAGTGGAGAGTTTTTAGTAGAGAGTAGGCTGTGCAAAACGCTAAACTTATCAACTCCTAAATGAAATTGTTACTTATTCCGTTTGATTTTGAGGGTCAGGCAAGCCAGATAGATAGCCCCGACAGCCATGACAAGGACTGCACCGAGGGTGCCGATGGCGTCGCTCGCCAAGCCCATAAAGAATGGGAAGACCGTGCCGCCGAAAAGTCCCATAATCATCAAACCGGATACTTCGTTTTTATGCTCCGGCTCGTGTGCTAGCGCCTGTGCGAAGATGATGGAGAATACATTCGAGTTGCCGAAACCGACCAACGCAATGCCCACATAGAGCAACCACTGTACGCTCGCCACCGACAGAATAATCATCGACGCTACAATCATGGCTACGCTGATGGCAAAGAATGCCCGCTCAGAGAGGTAACGCAAGATGACCGAGCCGCTCAAGCAGCCGAGCGTGCGGAACAGGAAGTAGAGCGAGGTGGCAAAAGCGGCGGCGTCCAGCGACATACCGAGTCGCTCCATGAGAATCTTCGGGGCGGTGGTGTTGGTGCCTACATCGATTCCTACATGGCACATAATGCCAAGGAAGCAGAGCAGCACGAAGGGCTTGCCGAGCAGGCGGAAACAATCGACAATGCTGCTGCCCTTAGCGACAGGCTCCTCGTCGATATGCGTGAAACCCAATGCCAGTATTGCCAGCACGCCGATAACGCCATAGACGGGGAACAGCACGCGCCAGCCGAGTGTGCCAGAGGGGATGACCTGCGTGGCACCCCACATAGCGATATACGGTGCAGAGAACGAGGCAATGGCCTTGACGAACTGACCAAAGGTCATGGTCGCCGAGAGGTTGTTGCGCACGATGTTTGACACCAGCGGGTTGAGCGAGGTCTGCATCAGTGCGTTGCCGATACCGAGCAGCGAGAAGGCTACGAGCATGAGGGGATAGTTGTCGCCAAAGATGGGCAGGATGAGCGAGATGACCGTCACCACGATAGAGAGCAGCACGGTGTTCTTGCGCCCGATTTTGTTCATCAGCATACCCGTAGGCACGGAGAATATCAAGAACCAGAAGAACACGAGCGACGGCATGATGTTCGCCTCGCTGTCCGTCAGGCTGAGGTCCTGTTGTACATAGTTACTTGCAATGCCGACCAAATCGACAAAGCCCATCGTAAAGAAGCACAGCATTACGGCAGCCAGTGCTCCGAAAGAAGTTCGTTTATTAGTTGTCATGGTTAGTTAATTTATGCGAATGAAAGTGCGGCAAAGGGGGATCAGCGACTTATCTCGGATGTATCGCCCTACTATTACCCTACCACTTTATGGTTTTATAGGGATTGTATGTTGCTGTTATTTTAAGCGTTAATGCGCTGTACGGGTTATTAATTCTTAATTGAATAGATGCTGGCTTTTCCGCCGGAGACCTTGAGGCGGTTGTAGGGCTTGGTGGGGAAGACAAGGTTGGTCATTGCCCAGTGGCCGTCGCCGTCGAACGCCTCGATGGAGGAACGATCGATGTAGAGCGTGAGATGGTAGCGGGTGGCTTCGGCAAAGAGGGGGGTAACGGTGGTCGTGGGGAACGCATCCGAGAACGATACCTTGCCCGACTTGTGGCGGTTCATAGAGAATGTGCCCGCCTGAAAATCGTAGTTCATCACTACCTGCTCGCCGAGGTCGTTGCTCAGCGTAATCTGTGCAGGACGGTCGCCTCGCTGGATGTCTATCTCAACGATAGCCGTCTGCGGCAGGGTCTTTACCTTGTTGCCACGCAATGCCTGTACCTCGGCTGCGGGGCGTACGCCGATGCGCAAGATACCGTCCTTGTCGGTGAAAAGGTCTATCTCACGAGGCAGCGAGTTGGCGGAACGGTACTGCATGGTAGGTACTTGGTTGGCATACTGCCAGTTGCTCATCCACGCCAAGAGGATCGGACGATGGTCGGGCGTGTGGGCAAACGATACGGCTGCATAGTGGTCCTTGCCGCAGTCCAGCCACTTGGTAGGCACCTGGCCGTTCTCTTGCAGAGCGGTGAAGGTGTGGCCGTCCCAGTTGCCGACAAAGTATTGGGTAGCCGAGCCGCCGAAAGGTCCGCCCGGATTGATGTTGCAAATCAGCACCCAATGGCTCTTGCTCGTTTCACGCTCGGTGAGGCAGAGCAGGTCGGGACATTCCCAAACCCCCTCGTGGTTGCCGTAGTCGGAACCGAAAGAGGACATATACGACCACTCACGCAGGTTGGCGGAGCGGTAGAAGCGCATCTCTTGTCCGCAGGCAAGCACCATGCACCATGCGCTGTCCTGCTCGTTCCAGAATACTTTGGGGTCACGGAAATCGGGGATGGTGGTGGTCAGTATCGGGTTGCCGGCGTATTGTGTGAAAGTGCGGCCGCCATCGGTGGAGTAGGCAAGGGCTTGCGATTGTCCCATCAGTTCGGCAGCGGTGTAGATAGCCACGACGGCGTTCTCGCCAAAACCAGCCGTGTTGTGGGGGTCAATGACGGCAGAGCCGGAGAAGATGGTGCCGATTGTGGTGGGCAGAATGGCTTCGGGGCAGGGCGTCCAGTGGATGAGGTCGGAGGAAGTGGAGTGTCCCCACGACATATTTTGCCACAGCGAGCAGTAGGGGTTGTGCTGGAAATAGAGGTGGTAGAGACCCGTGGAGGCATCGTAGTACATGCCGTTGGGGTCGTTCATCCAGCCCCATTGCGGGGTGTGGTGGAACGCAGGGCGGTACTGCTTCTCGGTATTGACGAAGGTGTATTCGTCTGCCACCTGAATGCTATCCCACGCAATGTAGTCCATCGGCGACGGCTCGTGCAGGGCTGGGCTCTGCGGCTGGTTCCATACATGGACTGCCAGCACAAGCGATTGGGTATCAAGTCCCTCCATATCGAAGGGGACATAGTAGTCTATCTTGTTTTTAGCACCCAGACGCAGGGTGAGAGTGCGGAGAATCTTGCCCTGCTCGATGACTTGTACACGGTATTCGGGGGCAGCCTCTTCGATAGGCAAGAGTAGGTAGCGGTGTGGTTCGGCAACTCGGATGAGTATGTCGTACGAGCCGGAGCGTGTGAATGAGATTTGAGCTGATGCGGTAGCCATACAAAGCAACACTAAGCAAAGAGAAAAAAGGTGTCTTTTCATGTAAAAAAGAAATTTGAGTATCGTGAGATAGTTTTATGCGTGGTGAGACAAACAGGTTGTGAAATAAAATCGAATAGCGGGTGAGAAATTAGTAGGTGTAGTGGTGAATATCGAAGAGGGTTATCGTACCCGTGTAGGCATTGACGCTCCAACAGTTGCGGGCAGTGCCATAGACACGGTTGGTATAACACAGAATGTCGTTGATATAGAGCACCAAGACAGAATTGTCGGTATAGACATCGATGTGATAGGTGTTGTCGGCGGGGGTGGCGAAGACATAGCTGTCGATGTCGGCGATGTAGCCGATACCGCCCTCACCCTCCTGCTCGAAGTTGATCTTGCGGGTGGTGGGACTCTCAGGATGAACGGAGAGGGTATAGTACACCGAGGAATCGGCGGTGCTTGTCATAGAGGTGCCACGAGCGAAAGAAAGCCCGAAATGGTCCTCGCTGCCCTCGGTGCGAACGGTGAGCGACAAGTGGTTGTGATAGCCCAAGCGGGGGAACAGAATATGGCTGTTCTCGGCGAGGGTGTAGAGCGAGTCGGTGACGGTAACGCTACCTTCGGTGTTCATGAGGCGAACGCCTTGCTCGGAGGTGTATTTTTGTGCTATAGCCTCGACGGGGGCAAGGGTCAGCGTGCCGTCCTCGTGCTGCAGGAGGCGATGGGCGACCAAGGTGCCTGCCCAGTCAAGCGACTGGGTGGTAGAGGTCTGCGTGGCAGTGTTGTCCTTGCCGTTGCGGGTAGGACACCAGCCGAAGATGTAACGCTCCGAACCGTTGGAAGCCGTCTTGCCCGCATAGAAGCCGCGACTGTCGAGAAATCCCTCGTGGTTGTCCGGCCAAAGCCCTGCGTCGGCAGCGGTGCAGGCTTTCAGTTCGTCGAGCGTGCGTGCCTTGAAGTACTGCACACGGCGCACAATGGTCTGGTCGCTATAGACAAGATACCAGTAGTCGCCCATGCGGAAGAGGTCGGGACACTCGTAGAAACGATCCCACATCATGGACATGAAGACGCCTGCATGCGTCCAGTGCTGCAAGTCGGAGGAAGTGAATTCTGCCAACACGCCCTTGTTGCCCTGCTTGGTGGAGACAAGGAGATGGTAGAGCCCGTCGTCGCCCGTAAAGATACACGGGTCACGGAAATCGACGGAGGAATAGCCGTAGTCGTTGCCACGAAGGACAAAGGAGCGGTTCTTCGTCCATGAATGGAAGTCGGGCGAGGTAGCAAACTGCACCGCCTCGCGGTTTTCGCCGGCAGCCACTTCGTATTTATGTCCCGTATAGAAACAATAGTAGAGCGACTGTACGGAGTCATATACGAAGCAGCCTGTGCCGATGGCAGCGTCTTGCTCCTGCAAACCTCCGCAGGGGACTAACTCACCCAACGATTCGTAACGGGCGGCGTCCGAGGTGCGTACGCCCCAGATAGGGTGATAGGTGCCGACGGGATTGGGGCGGTAGTCTTGCAAGTAGCCGATAAGGAAAGTACGGCTCTGCGGGTCGTAGAAGGGCATGGGGTCGCCTACATAGCCGGCATAAGGCTTATAGTAGGTGGTGGTTATGGCTTCGTCGTCGGAATCGAAGAGATAGGTGGTGTTCGCCCAGTCACGCTCGGGGACAGAGATACGCTCTTGCGTGCAGGAAGCAAGGGTGAGCGTAGTGAGTATGCAGAGAAATGGTAGGGATTTCATAGGTGAAAATTATTTGCAAAGATAATGGATGGCGTTGAGAGTGAGGGTGTCCATATTGGCGTGGTAGTCGCCATAGACACCGTCCACAGAATACCAGTCGTAGCAGCCGGAACCGATACAGAGAATGCGTCCTTGCGTACCCCAAGCGGGATATTCCCATACGACAACGGCTCCGTCGTCGCCTTGCCCAAGCGGTGTAGCGCCTGTCTTGTCGGAAAAATCGGTCAGGGTGGGATAGCCACCCCAGTCGGAACCGATATGCCACTGTGCCGTAGAGTTGGTGATACGATAGCCTGCGTCGCAGAGGTAGATACCTTTCGCCTCGTCGCCCATGCGCAGGTTGGCGTAAATCGGGTGGCGGAGCGTATCGGTCAGGAAATACCACGGAGAAGAGGTCGTCTCCGCCTCGCTCTCGTTCTGCCCCCAACAGTTGTTCGGGAAACAGTAGGTGGCGGAAGCACCGGCAAGCGAGAGATAGCCAGGCAGGTAGGTGGCGTAGCGGGTGAGCAGAAGGCTGCCCCCCTTGTCCACGAAGGACTGGAATGCGGCCACCGCCAAAACGGCATCGTTGGCAACCGACTCGAAGGCCGTGCGTCCGTCCACGCCGCCGTCCTTATGGAAATGCCACCATATCAGTTGGCATTGGGAGAGGTCTATCTTGCCGCTGCGGAAGTCGGTGATAGAGGCGTAGGACGATTCGGGTACGGTATTGAGCAGCCAATCGCACGCGGTGCGCTCCTCCTGCGAGAGGGATGATTTAGCCGTTGCTTGTCCCACGAAAAGAACCTTGGGTTGGGTGATTTCGATCACAGGGTAAGCAGCGGTGAGCGTCCAATCAAGATAGGTGTCGCCGTTGGTCACACGCAGCACACGAGCCTCGTGCAGACAGAGTGTGTCGCCTTCTGCCACTGAGGCAGCAGCCCCATCGGACACAGAGAGATAGGACAGGCACATGGCACGGGTGTTGTAGTCCTCCGGCACGGTGACCACAATGGTGCGGGCGGCACGGTCGATGGTGCCGGCATATTGCTCGTCGAGGACAAGACTGTCGATAAAGCAGTCGCCATCGAGCAAGAGCGTGCCCGTGAGGTGGGAATTACAGCCTGCCAAAAGCAGGAGCGGAACGATATAGAGAGCAATGCGTTTCATAGTATTCGTAATTTGTGATTACCAGCCGCCGATGTTTTGAGTGTAATGCCCGTTGGATGCAGCGAGTTGAGCATACGGAATGGGCAGGTACTCGTTCTTGTTTTTGGTGAAGTGCGCCGCACTATAGATAGAGCACTTGTTGGCCTCGGCGGCATAGTATGCGTTGAGCACTTGGTCGGCTTCGCCCCAACGAACCAGGTCGAAGAAACGCTCCGATTCCATGGCGAGTTCGAGGCGACGCTCCATCTTGACGATACGCAGCGCCTCGTCCTTGCTGGGCACGGTGGTGTAGGGCGATACTTTCATTCGTACACCGTAGCGGGTGCTATAGTCGACAATGACACCGCTTTGGCACTGTGCGGCACGGGTGCGCAGTTGATTTACCAAAGGGATTGCTTCGGCACTGCGGTCGAGTTGCACCAAGGCCTCGGCACGCTCCAGCAACACATCGGCATAGCGGAAGACAATGCGGTTCATGCTGCTGCCCCACCACGCACCCTTGATAAGATAGTCGCAATCTGGGTCTACATTATGCTTGAGCGAAACATTGTAGCCATAGAGGCCGTTGGAACGACTCCATGTGCCCGTTTTCTCGACCATATACTTGTCGTTGAATTCGTAGGGCAGACCCGGAATGGCCGCCGTCAGGAACAAGCGGGGGTCTGCATAGTCCTCGCTGAGGCTGTAGTCCTTCTCGTTGTAGGTGTCGAGCAGGGGCAGACCGTCCTCGCCCGTACGGAAGGCATTGACCAAGTTTTGGCTCGGCTTATAGAAATCGCAACCGCCGTCGGTCACGCCCGGTATGTTCGGCACACAAAGGCCATACGACCAGTTGAGATTGCCGTATTTGGTGCCATCGTTGAGCGAATACTGGATAGCCCAGATACTCTCCTTGCCGTTCTCGTATTCCGGCTCGGGGCGGAAATTGTTGTGCAGGTCTGGCTCCAAACCGTAGGCGGAATACCACTGCGGGTCGGAATAGTAGAGGACACTGTCAAGATCGTTGGAGTTGATACTCGTCACCTCGTGCGACTGCGCATCGTCTTGGCGGTACGCCTTGTAGAGATAGACCTTGGCGAGGAATGCCGCTGCGGCGGGTTTGGAGGCACGACCCTTGTCGTCCTGCGTCATGGGCAGGTGATTGAAACTATAGGTGAGGTCGTTGATAATAAGTTGCCAGCCCTCGTCGTTGGTGTAGGTGGTGTTGCTCAGGGCATTGTACTGCTCGCTGGTGAGGTTGGCATCGACCACAAAAGGAATGTTCTTGTAGAGGCGCTTGAGCAGGAAATGACCATAGGCACGCAAGAAATACATCTCGCCGAGGCGGGTCTGCTTCAGTTCGTAGGTTTCGTTGGTCTGCTCCAGCACAGCGATGGCGGTATTGACACGAGAGAGGCAATTGTATAGGCGAGTCCACATATCGGAGATGTTCCAGTTGGTGGTCAGCACGCCTTGCTCTATCTCCAACTGATGGAATACATCGCCGTCGGAGGTGCCATTGCCGCCCTTGTAGGCATCGTCGGAACGGACATCGTAGTTCCACATAGAAAACGACGAGTTGATGTCCTCAGCCGACATAAAGATGGCATACGCTGCCGTGACCAGACGGTCGGCTTGCTCTGCGGTGCGGACTTGGTCGTCGGAGAGCGTGCCCTGCGGCTCCTGTCCGTCAAGGAACGAGCAGGCGGATAGTACGCATGCGGCAAATATAGAATATAGTATGGAAGATGTACGCATGGGATTAGAAATTAACGGTGGTACCAAAAGTGATGTTCAATGCATTGGGGTAGCCGTAGTTCGGGTTCTCCGGGTCAACACCCGTGAAGGAACGGGAGTGGATGGTGAATACATTCTGCACCGAGGCATAGAAGCGCCAACGCTCCATGTGCATCTTGGTAAGGCACTGCTTCGGCAAATTGTAGCCCAACTGAATGTTTTTGAGTTTGAGATACGAGCCGTCCTCCACCCAATAGGAAGACACACGCTTCTCGTTGTTGTTGTCTGCCACCGAGAGCGCCGGAATGTCCGAATCAGGGTTTGAAAGACTCCATGCATCAAGCAAGCGAGTACCCTTGTTGAGATTGCTGATATTCAAACCTGCCCAAAGGTCGGTTTCCTTTTTGAGGTCGGAGATGATATCTACGCCCTGCACACCTTGGAAGAAGAGTGTCAGGTCGAATCCATGATACTCGAAATAGAAATTCAGTCCGTACGACAAGGCAGGAATAGGATTGTAAATCCAGTCTTGGTCTGCCTCGGTGATGACCCCGTCGCCGTTGAGGTCCTTCCACATAATGCGGCCGAGCCCTGCGCCCTCTTGCGTGGCGTGGTTGTCGATGTCTTCCTGACTACGGAATATGCCCTCTGCCACATAGCCCACCTGCGAGCCCATGGCGTGACCGACAACCGACTTGACACCATTGCCGCCATAAGTGCCGTTGGCTGCCACCGTTTCAGGGAGTTTGGTGATCTCGTTGGAGTAGTGGGAGAGGTTGGCGGTGATGTCCCAATGAAAGCCACCACGGCTGTCGCCGCGTGTGCCAAGTGTCAGTTCCTCGCCGATATTGCGCATAGAGCCTGCATTGACCCACTGACTCGCACCTTCACCCATAACGGCGATGCCTGTCATATAGAGCAAAATGTCGTCGGTGTTCTTATAGAACCAATCGAAACTACCATAAAGGCGTTGTCCCCAGAACGAGAAATCGAGACCCACATTGGTCTGCGTGGTGGTCTCCCACTTGAGGTCGTCGTTGCCAATCTGGGTGCGTTTCATACCCGACGGGAGCGTGCTGCCACCATTAGAACCCGAAATATCGTAACCAGTGCCGTAGCTCTGGCCGCCGTTCTCATCGACGCCGTAGCCGCTCAGGTAGATTGTATAGCGGGCAAGGTTGGAAATCTCTTGGTTACCCGTCTGCCCCCACGACACACGGAGTTTGAGGTCGTCCAAAACGGAACGGGTGGAGGACATCCAGTGCTCCTCGCTCAGACGCCAACCCAGCGATACGGCAGGAAAAGTGGCGAAACGATTGTTGCGACCAAAACGGCTCGAGCCGTCACGACGAACGGTTAGCGACGCCATATAGCGGTTGTCATAGGAGTAGTTGAACTTGCCGAAATAGGACAGCAGCGAGTAGCCCTCGGAGCCACCGTAGGCTTGTGCCTTGCCCGTACCTGCGTCAGGCCACATATAGTCTGGCGTGAGAAGGAGAAAATCTTGCTTTGCACCCGAGAAATACTCGGAAGTCTCGCGGATGAGTTCGACACCGAGCATGGCGTCGCCACGGTGCTTGCCTACCTCGAAATTGTAGGTAGCGACGGCATTCCACATCCAGCGCATCCAATGCTCCTGTTTTGCTTCGACACCGTTGGTGGTGGTAGCGACATTGCCCTCCGTGACGGGATAGGTGAAGATACGCTGCTTCTTCTGCGAGTAGTCAAGACCCGCTGTGGTGCGGATATGCAAATCTTTGTACGCCTCTACATCGACAAATGCATTGCCGAAAAGACGCCAGTAGGTGTAGCGATTGTCCTTGTTGCGGTCGAGGCGGGCCACCGGGTTCTCACGGTCGGGGTAGCCGCCCACAGGGCCTGCATAGTCGCCCGTGGTGGTATAGACCGGCAGCGAAGGATTGAACTGCAAGGCATTCTGCAAGATACCGCTCGGGGCTTGCACCTCGCTGGTGCGGTTGAGGGTGAAGTTTTCACCGATAGTGACACGGTCGTTCAAGAACGAATAGTCGGAATTGGCACGGGCAGAGAAACGGTCAAAATCTGTATCCTTAATGATACCGAGATTCTTGTAGTAATCGACGGAGAAGTAGCTCTTGCCGTGTTTGCCGCCCTGGCTGACGGCAAGATTGTATTGCTGCACAACGCCCGTGCGGGTGATTTGATCGAACCAATCGGTGTCTGCTGCAGGGGTAGTGCCGGCGTCGTCGAGGTACTTGCGCATAGAGAGGCTGTTGAGCATGGGGGCTCCGGCAGCGTTGTACGACCAATCGTAGGTGTAGCCCAGACCGTTGGTATTGGGGTCGAGGCCATCGTTGATGTATGCCTGCCAGAGGCACTGGCCAAACTGCTCGGTATTGAGCACGGACATACGATTGACATAGCGGGAGATGGTGACGCTGGCATCGAAATCGACCTTGACACGCCCCTCCTCGCCCTTCTTGGTGGTGATGATGATGACACCGTTAGCGGCACGAGAACCGTAGATGCTGGCGGAAGCAGCGTCCTTGAGCACTTGGATGGACTCGATGTCGTTGCCGTTGAGTTCGTGCATGCCACCCTTGGTGGGGACACCGTCGATGATATAGAGCGGGTCGTTGTCGTTGAGCGTGCCGATACCGCGGATACGTACAGTGGCAGAGCCTGAAGGCGAACCGTCGGTGGAGATATTGAGACCCGCTACCTTGCCCTGCATGGCTTTCATCGGGTTGTTCTCGTTCTGTTTCTTGAGGTCGCCCACACTGACGACACTGACTGCACCCGTGAGGTCGGCCTTGCGCTGGGTGGTGTAGCCTGTGACGACTAACTCCTGCAGTTGTTCGGCATTCTCCGACATACGGACGAACATAGAAGCTTGGGCGGGGAGGATGACTTCCTTATAGCCCACATACGAGAAGACCAATTGAGCGCCCTCTGCGACAGAGAGCGAGAAATGACCATCAAAGTCGGTGATGGTGCCGACCTGTGTGCCTTGCTCCAATACGGACACACCGATGAGCGGTTCGCCCGTATTGCCATCGGTGACGCTACCGCTGACGGAGAGCGCCTGCGCCATAGAGGCAAGTCCTACGGCAAGACAAAGGCACAAAAAGGATATTCTAAGGGATGGTTTCATGGTGGATGGCGTTGTGCGTTGCTGTTTGAGCAGCGTGCAGAATCTGTGGCTACGCTTTGTGCTTATTTTGCGGCAGCGTAGCGCATAAGTAGAGCAGGGAGATAGTCTTGCGGGCTACTTCCTTGTAGAGAAGAAAGAGATGGGGAACCTATCGTCAGGCAAATCCCCATCTCCAAGAAAATGAATTTATTTAGAAACTAATACCTTGTGTCCGTTGATGATATAGAGACCATTGGCGGTAGCAGCCGATACACGACGGCCGAGGATGTCGAATATCTCATCTTCGCCTGTAGAAGTCTGCTCGACAATCGTAGTCGGTGTAGCGTCAGCGGGAGTCAGATAGTCGAGAATACCTGCTGTGAGGTTTTGGATATTATAGATTTTGGTATTGCCTTCCGTCCATTGGTATGCAGCCAAACCCATAGTGATGACCGTACCTTTGTAGGTGTCGGTAGCGGGGAACTCTATAAATCCTGCGTAGTCCATACCACGGGTGTGTCCCCAACCGCCCAAAATTTTGCAGTTCTGTGTCTCCTCGAAGACAGTTTGGCGTGCAATGTCGCAGCCCCCCGGAACTTCTTCGGTTTCAGGATTATGTCCAGATTCTCTCCAATAAAGTTTAAACTCTCCCCATGCACAGTTGTTATCGGTACGAACGGTGTCGGCAAAAATCGGATAGCGGGCATCAATCTCGTCTAACTTCGCCACATCAGCCATATACTTATAGACAGCATGTGTACCATAATCGGTACCGTTGCAGTAGTTGAATGTGATATACCATACATCTTCCTCGCTGCATTTTACATAGCCGCCATAGTTGTAGTCATTTGGCCACCATTTGCTACGCCCCATATCGGCCACAAAGCGTGTTGCCTGCGACGAAAGGAAAAGGTTACCTCCTGCCTCGACAAAGGCTTTCAAGTTCGCACGGAAAGTGCTATTGTATATAGAGTCGAACTCGTGAAGAGCCAACCCAACACGCGAGATATTTATCCAAAGAACTTTGACATTGCCGAGGTTTCCATCGGAAAGCAGTTTGCCATCCTCAACATCCTTTATAGTAACCACTTGGGTGGCTGCATAGCGAGAGGCAAACCACGCAAAGGCGTTGCGTTCCGGTTGGTAGCCGTCCTCCCAGGGAAGGTATGTGGCGGTATCTGCTACAACAAAGTCAGCTGCAGATTTCTCTGCAGTAGGCATAAGATAATACACACCCGAAGAAACACTCGAGGAAACTTGTGCAGAAGCACTGATTGCTAAAGAGCAAAACAATAAGGAGAATAACTTTTTCATGGTACTTTTGTTTTTGATTTGCGGTGCAAAAGTACGAGAAAAAGCAGAGATAGACTAACACAAATGTTCCAACAAATGGCATATTTGTTGCATTCTTGTCGTATCGGGCGATTTGTTATAAGATTGGTGCGGATTATTAGGGATAGACTGCGTGGAAGGCAGCAAGACGGCGGTCGAGTTCTTCGTATTGGTCTTCTCGAATGGAAGAGGCACAACCTCGCATACCTTCTCGTTGGGCTCCTGTGCTACTCAAGGCAATGGCAGATACACCATAGTAAATCAGTTTGTTGAGTAATTGTTCGCCTGTCCAATCTTTATAACCGAAGGTAAAGAAGAAGCCGTCCCCTACCTCCTTGCCATCTGCATCCTTGTCATAGACAACATGGAAGCCGTTACGCACCATAATCTCCTTTATACGCGCCGCCCGTCGAGCATACTCGCGTGTATTCTCGACGAACTGTATTTTGCCCTCACAGGCTGCACGGAACATGGCTGCCATGGCGTATTGCACCGAATGCGTGACCCCCGATGACAGGCTGTAGAGTATGATATAGACAAAGTTGCGCAAGAACTGCCCATCGTTGTGATAGCGTTCACCCAGACTCGGGAAACAGGTATGGGCCAGATGTGGATTCATCGCCACTATAGCGCCACGCTGTCCTGCGTACGAGAACATTTTAGAACAGGAGATAACATGCACACAGTTGCGTGTATAACGCCCGACAGTAGGTTGGTAGGGCGGCTCGTAAGGTGTGCCTCGATGCTCACGGAAATCCATATTTAGGTAGGCTAAGTCCTCTATAACCAACACATTATACTTGGTGGCGAGTCGACCTATTGTTTCCAACTCCTTCTCCGTAAGGCACATCCACGATGGGTTATTCGGGTTGGAGAACAACATGGCGGCTATACGACCCGTCTGAAAATGGCGCTCCAATTCTGCCTCGAGTTTGTCTCCACGGAAGTCTGCTACATCGAACTGGTCAATACGCACGCCAATAACACGACATTGCTGCTTTTGAACGGGGAAGCATGGATCGATAAACAGCACCGTATCACGCTCTTTGTCTAATTGTGCCATCGTGAGATTGAGGGCAAAAGCCGCTTGCATGCTCCCTACCGTGGGGACAATACAGTCTTCCGGTATATCTAATCCGACGAAGGCACGCACAAACTCACTTCCCCAATGCTTCACCTCGGGAATACCCGTAATGACCGGATAGTGGGCCGCACACCCATGGAGCAACGCCTCATGCTCGGCATCGATACCAATCTGCTCTGCCGGTAGTCCCGGCTCGCCTAACTCCATGTGTATGAATTCGGTATGGGTCGCCCGCTCGATGTCATTGACAACACCTACCAACTGACGAATACTGGCGCAACCTAACTCGTGCGCATTGCGTAGCCCGAAATCATAACAGGTTTGGTCTACGAGTTGTTTGTTCAAAGGAAACATTAGTGTGTGTGTGTTCGTGGGTTTGGATAGACGGTTGCACCGTGTTAGTACCGGGGATTGATACGATTAGTACCGAGTTTGGTCCTGCTCTGTATCGTGCCGAGATATGCTTTGTACGGGGTGGCGGAAGAGGATACCGCCAACAAAGGAGAAAGCAAAAAGCACTGACCAAACTCCCTGTGCTTGCGCAACAGTGGGTTAGTCAGTGCTGTAGGTTAGAGTCCGAGTTTCTTGCGGATATCCTTCGGGATGGCATTCTTATGAACCAAGATGTCATTGGTCTTGTATTTCATAAACGCTTCGGAAATGTACCATATACCATGGTAGTTGCTCTTCTCGGTACCCCATGAGTTCTTTATCATGTAGTAGCGTTTGCCGTTCTGGTCTTTGGCTGTACCGAATATCTGCATACCGTGGTCGTCGGTAGTCTCCCAACTGTCGAATGCCTTCTGGCGCAGTTCCTGTGTTACTTCTATTTCGGGGAGAGGCTTCTTGGTCAGTTCGTCCTTCTTGTCTTTCTCGGTCAGTCCCAACCAGTGTGCCGCATCGCTACCTGTTAGGTCTGCCCCCTTGTCTGCATCGGGCATTACGCCGATACCCTTACGGGTGAATCCAATCTCGCTGACATCAGCAGCCCATGCAAGGGTATATCCGTTGGCGAGTGCGTTGTCGATAATGCGCATCAGGTCGTCAATAGGCACATTGTACATCTGGTCCATACGCCAGTTGTCGGGTACTTCG
Organism: Bacteroidaceae bacterium; assembly: GCA_963622445.1. Taxonomy (GTDB): domain Bacteria; phylum Bacteroidota; class Bacteroidia; order Bacteroidales; family Paludibacteraceae; genus Colicola. The sequence goes on along the minus strand of CAVFHY010000022.1, from coordinate 10,379 downwards.
AGCGCAAAGCGGGTATAGAACGGATGGTGCGTATAGGAAGTAATGCTCACATAATCATCTGCATTCAGCCCAAGCGACTCAGCAAAAGTGAGTGGGGTGTATTCCTTTCCGTTGTAGGTAAACTTCTCGGGGTAGACACCCAGGTAGGTGTCGTAGATCGATTGCAGTCCTTTTTTCCATACAGGAGTGAGTTTGCTCAGTTTGCTTGTGGTAAGTGCTGTGATATAGCCGTTTGCCACTGCGTCCAACTCGCCGTGAACAGGCAGTGTGTCTGCGGGAGTGGTACCATATTGAATACCGGGCATAGCCGACTGAGGTACCATACCATAGTTCTTGAGACAGTACATCACATCATAGCACGAGCCACCGGCTGCGAATTTGACATCGCCGTACATACGCACTACATACTCTGCACGGTCCACCATTGTGTGGCTGACTACGAACATCTCGCTCAGGTCATACTCGCCTTTGCCCGTACGGAGTAACTCGCTCTCGATAAAGCCGATAGTGGAGAACGCCCAGCAAGTACCGCTGCGGTGCTGGTTCTTAACGGGTGTGATGGCCACGCTGTCGATGGTGGTAAACCGGAAGCCCTCGGTGGTGTCGGTCTTAAGAGCCGTGGTGTCGGTCTGGGCAACGGTATTCAGCGCAAAGGCAGAACCCAAAGCCAATAGAAAGAATCGATTCATATATACTGATGTTGTTTTGCCGGTTGTATGTAGTTTGGCGGCTGTGTGCGCACGGTTTGCCGCACTTATGCTGCGGTGCAGTTACTGACATCGGGCAGTATCGCCCTTTGGTAGTGCAAAGGTACAACAAAAAAGCGATATACGCAAACGGAAAATGCGGGAGGGTAGGGGAATACGAAAAAAGAGCAAGCGATAAACTTACTCTTCTTCGTGGTGGGCGTTTACGGATTCGAACCGCAGACCCTCTGCTTGTAAGGCAGATGCTCTAAACCAGCTGAGCTAAACGCCCTCTTTTCAGTCGTCCCTTCCCGCTCCACTCGATCTCCATTGGCTTCATTTCCGCTGCCGCCGGATTCCGTTTTCTTTCCCGTTTGGCTTTGTTTCCTCAGCCGCTTGGCTTGTTTTTGTGTGGAGGTTAGTTCCTTCCCGAAAGCGAGTGCAAAGGTACTGCTTTTTTCGGAACTACCAAAATTTTACGACACTTTTTTTGCAGAAAAATGCATTTTTTCGGTTGGGATACGCCAATTCCACCACTTTGCGTCCTGAAAACGGAAAAATAGACTATACAGAAGTGTGGTGATGAGTAGGCCAACACACATTCCGCCGAGTATATCGGTGGCGAAATGTTGCGAGAGGTAGATACGCGAATATGCCCCGAGAGCCGCAAAAAGAAAACAGAAAATTTGCCACAGGGCGGCAAAAAGAGTCTTTTTCTTGTCGGGACGGCTGTAGATATACTGCGTACCGATAATGCAAAGGGCAAAGAAAAGGGCAAAAAAAGTAGTGGTATGTCCCGAAGGGAATGAATAATGGTGGCTGATATGCACGCCATTGACCAGCGGGAGTGTAATGTCCGGGTAGTTGTCCGCAAAATAGGTTACAGGGCGAGGGGCGTTGACAATACGCTTGACGATTTGGGTCATCAACCCAGAAAGCAGCGTGCCTGCCGCAGTGAAGGCAGACCAACCCGCCTTATAGAAAAGGAGGGCAACGCAGACTACATACGGCACCCATTCGCCGACTTGCGTGTAGTAGGTATAGAAAATATCACGACACACCGAGTGGCGGTCGCAGAGCAAAAGGTGTAACTCGGCTTTGGGGATATTGCCGATTAGGCATGCCAAGACAAGGATGAGCAGCAAACTAAGACCCAGAAAGAGCCGGTTCTCTTGAAGGAAACGATGCATAGAAACACAATATATATAAGAGGTTGTTCGAAGGGTGTTTATTTTGTCTTTGTCCATAGTCTATCCCTTGCTTATCCCTTGCTTATCCCTTGCTCATCCCTTGCTCATCCCTTGCTGTATGGTGTACGCTGTTGGGCGTGTCGGAGGCAGGATTTCTCGGGGAGGTCATCGGGTGGATAACGGAAGGAATGCGAGCGGGCGGTTTTTACTTAGGGCGATGCTTGTGCAGTTCGCCGACGAGGGAAAACTAACGAAGCGTGGCAGGGCGCCCGAGGGTGTCGTAGCACTTACCGGCACGGCGGATATAGATTTGCCCGTGGTGCAGCACTTTCTCCGCTGTGGTGGCGGTAGCGTCCGTCGTCGGTGGGGTAGTGGTCTTCACAGGAATACACACCTCAATCTCGTTGGATTGCGTACCGCTCGGTGTGGTCAGACGATAGAATACTCGCTCGTAGGTAGGGTCTGCTGGGAGAAGCACAGAGGTAGTGCAGAAGTTCGTTGTGGCACCACAAGATGGTATCGCTTTGGGGTAGCCGTCGACGGACTGTTGTTGTATGCTTAAATCACCTTGCACCAAGTAGAGTTCTTGCATGCAAGCCCGTTTCGAAGTGCTGCCTCCTACAGAAAGAATCGTTACGGAGTCGGTGCCAGCGGGCAATGTGAGCGAGTAGCGCACCTCGTCACGGCTTGTGGGGAGCGTGATGGTCTTGACGGGGGTGGCATCTGTGCCAAAGAATATCTGCAGTTCGCCTTTCGAGGCGGTCTTGTACATACTGGCACGGAAGGTAAGTGTCGCCTCTTGCTGCAGGTTAAGCCCATGCAGAATGACTGCACCATCGGTGCCGCTTACGCCCATTGTGATGGCATTGGTGCCCGAACCGGTATTGCTGATTCGCCCTGCATAACTCATATACGGTGTGGCGTTCAGCAGTTTCTCTGTAATGGCTGGCATATTGACAAGGGTGTCGTTATGCCCTGTAGTAGAGTAGGTATAGACATCGAGCGTGTAGTCGGTCTGCAGGTTTTCCCATTGTGCCGTGAAGCCCATATAAGTAGTATATGTTGCCTCGTAAGCACGAAGGTTATTGGGGTCGGGGGTAGGTATATATTCGGCTGCTGCCGTGCAGGTTAATGCACCGAAATCAACTGCCTGTCCCTGCTTATTGCCCCAGATATATTCCACCAATTCGGGGTAGTCGATAAAGGGGTTGCGGTTGTGCTGAATGGTGCTTACAGCGTCTGCTCGTGCTATCTCCTTACGGCTGACGGGGTCGGCACGGTGCCAGTCGAGCAGCACCGATAACAGTTGCGGGCGGAATAGCAGATAGGATGTAGAGTCGAGATAACTGGTGCAGGCATCGGCTGACCAATGGAGGTTGGAGTAGGCAGTGGCAATATAGAAGTAAGCGCGTGCAAAGTCGCCCCGATATTCCTCGGCCGGTTCGAAGCATATATAGCCGTACAGCGATGAAGAGGCTTTGTCCATACGGAATGAACCATTGTCGAGTTTGTCGCCTTTCTGCACATGGCCTGGGGGATAGTTGCTCTTGTTGCCATTAGCCTGACCATCCGCCGGTGTGAGATGGTAGAGGTCTCGATACGCCCGATAGCCGATAGAATCGGTCTTTTCGCTACTCTTACTTGTCCACCCCCACCACGATTTAGGCAAGCAGTGCTCTATCTCCACGCCACACCCGGAGCCACCGTTGACAGGGAAATAGCGGCGTGTGTTGGAATACATATCCCAAATCGTGCCGTCGGGGCGTTGGTCGGTCTGCGGTAGGTAGTTCCATGTGCCCGTATAGTAGATACTATCGGGGTAGGTGTAGCCCTGCGTGCCGTAATGTACACGCCATCCCATACAGATACTGTCGTGCAGTGCTGCTTTCAGAAGAGAGTCTTTGAGTCCTTGTGCGTGGCTGTAGTAACCTTGTGGAATAGGCTCTGCCCATAGCAAAGAAGTGCACACGAGCAGCAGTAGGGTGAGGCGTGTTCTCATAGGGATGTATGTGGTGTGGGGATAAGGGATTATTTTGGGGAGGGTTGTGCCATCCAGAGCAGCAGGTTGAGTGCCACATACCATAGCACACACGCTGCGCCTGCAAAGACAACAAGTTCGATATGGTGGCAGAGCGTTGCCTTTACGATACAGAATATCAGTAGAATAACGGCACCTATGAGAAATAGGTATTGTACTTTGTGTTCAGCCCAGCCAAAGCCGTGAAACTTGAACGAGAAGAAAGGAATCTCGGCATTGAGCAGTACGCAACTCAATAGGCTCAACGCAAGCAGCACCCACGCCATCCAGTCTGCAGAGAGCATAGCGTAAGGCATACAGGTGACAGAAGCCCAGAAAATGGCATTGGGAGGGGTAGAAAGACCAATAAAGGATGTCTTTTGACGCTCATCCACATTGAACTTGGCAAGGCGTAGCGCAGAAGCCGCTGCCATGAGGAAGGCTATCATACTCCACCAACCAATAAGCGGTTTTAGATAGCAGCAGAGCATCATAGAGGGGGCTAGTCCGAAGGTGATGTCGTCAGCCAGCGAGTCGAGTTGTACGCCGATGGCGCTTGGTACTTTGAGTAGGCGTGCGGACATACCATCGAAGAAATCGAAGAAAGCACCTAATAAGATAAATAGGAATGCATAGAGGAATGCACTTTGCGTGGCAAGAAATACGGCTATGCACCCGCAGATAAGGTTGCAACTGGTGATAGCGTCTGGGATAATTCGTTTGATATTCATATTCATAAGGTATTATCTTGTTCTATTTTAGAACTCCCGTAGGGGGAACAGGATAGGGGCGTTGTTGCGCTATAGTCTCTTCGCCACAATGACACTGACGGCTATACTCGGAATACAGCACGCCATGACGACGGCAAAGAACCCTACATAGCCTATAGCTTCCTCTATATATCCTGCCACCATACCCGGCAAGAGCAAACCAAGGAACATAAACGCCGTGCAGAAAGAGAAATGCGCTGTCTTGTGTTTACCCTCTGCAAAGTGTATCATATAGAGCATACAAGCCGTGTATCCCAACCCGTAGCCCAACTGCTCCAACCCGATACATACCGAGATTATCCAAAACGACCCCGGCTGACAGAGCGCAAGATAGAGATAGACTACGCTCGGCAGCGTAAGGCAGAGAGCCATGGGCAACATGACTCTTTTCAGCCCGTAACGACTTGCCCATACTCCGCCCAATATACCGCCCAAGAGCATCAGCACCATTCCGATGAAATAGATATACCCTATGGTCTGCACACCCAAACCCAATCCGCCGTTTTCGACCCCGGCAAGGAAGAAGGGGTTGTTCATCTTCAGCAACAGGGCTTCGGGCAGACGGTAGAGCAGCATAAAGCAAAGTGCCAATCCGATACCCGGCTTACGAAAGAACTCTACAAAAGTCATGCCTACCGCGAGCAGCAAGTGCCGAGAACGGACAGCAGCGGGGGTATGTGCCTCTACTTGCTGGATAAGCGCTGTGTCCTCTGCTCTCGGCAGAAACAGGCTGTGCCACAGCGCAATACCGGCTATCAGCGCCCCGCAGCCGAGCAGCACATACATCCATGCCCTGGGGACGGTAGTCATGGTCTGCAACCAACCGACGAGCAGCAACAACAGCGACTGGCAGAAGATACCCGCCAAGCGATAGAAAGTGGAGCGTATGCCCACAAAAGCGGCTTGGTCTTTCTTCGTCAGGGCAAGCATATAGAGCCCGTCGGCGGCAATATCGTGCGTGGCAGAGGCAAAGGCGGTAATCGTAAAGAAGAGCAAGGCAAGTGTGAAATGCCCTGCCGGCGCAAGCCAGGCAAGCAACAGCACCGAGAGTGTCATCAGGGTCTGCATAGCGAGAATCCACCACCGCTTGGTCTTGATGATGTCCACGAACGGACTCCAAAGCGGCTTGATTACCCACGGGAAGGCAATGATACTTGTAAAGAGTGCCATCTTGCCGTTAGGCATACCCAACTGGTTGAATAGCACGATACTCGTCGTCGTAACCAGGAAATACGGTACCCCCTCTGCAAAATAGAGGGTGGGTACCCATAGCCATGGGTTGCTGCAACGGTGTAGGATACGCTTGGTCATGTTCGGTCGTCGGTAGGTTATACTCAGAGTATTCGATACGACTTGCAAAGGTACACTTTTTCTTTGAGGTATGCAAGCCTCGGGGAATATCTTTTCTTTTTGGCGGGGCGTGGCGGTGTACTGCCAAACGAAAGCCGCTTTCTGCTCGTGGCGAACAGAAAGCGGCTTTGGCTGTATGGTCTGCGGGAAAATCCCGTTCCGAGTTTACTGCGGTGGTTTATTGGAAGTTGCCGCGGTTGTCTTCTACTTCGGCTTTCTCCTCGAGGAGAGAAAGGGCTTGGTAGGGCAGGCTGTAAGCAAGGCGTGCCGTAAGCATCTGCTTCTCTTGGTCTGCATTCAACTCACCGCCGGCGTTCACCTTGGTGCCTGTCTTCAGTACATATACACCGAGGTTGCCTTTCAGCGGCTCGCTCAAGGTGTTGTCTGCCTGTGCCAGCGCCGCACCGATAATGGCAGGCTCTGCACCGGCGTTGCCAAATCGGTAGTCCGAAAGCGATACTTTCTCTACGGTCTGTACCTGTGTGCCCGTAATAGCGGCTGCCTCCTCAAGCGACTTAACGCCTGCAAGTTTCTCGCTGATATACTTGGCTTTGGCGTTGTTGAGTGCCTCCATAGTAAGTTCGGCACGCACCGCCTCCAAAGGACGGTATTCGCCGTCGTTAATCTCGGTCAGCACAGCCACAACGAACTTGTCGCCGCACTCGTATACATCGCTTACTTGCCCCTCTTTGCGCTTGTCCTCGAAAGCCCAGCGTACAATCTGACGGCTCGATTTCAAGTTGCCCACTTTCTCGGTTGTGGCTTGGAGGTTATACTGCGGATAGACGACCAATCCTGCCTCCGACGCAGCGGCACGCACTGCCTCTTCGGTCTGGTTGGCGGCAATAAACTGCTTTGCCTTGTTATAAAGAACAGAATAGGTCTTGTTCGACGGGTTTACCTCGCGTTGGAGGATAGCCAACTTCACTTTCGGAGTAGCGGGGCTGATGTCCATAATCTCGAAAGTCTGCTCGTTAAGTCCTTGCTTAATGGTGAAACGACCGCCACGCTTGCCTGCGAATGCAGGTTCGGCAATGTTCTGTGGCAGTTCGGCAGCCGTGTACCAACCGAGTTCCTGGTCTTCTTGCCCTTCCGGCGCAATAGCCTTCAACTCGACAGAGTCAGGCAACGAGTAGCCGCACTTGACGATACGGGCGATAGCGTAGGTGTTGTTCTCGAAGAGAATGTCCGTTGTCTGCCCTGCTTGGGCGTTGCTGCCGAAAGCAAAGTCGCGGAATTGTGCGGGCACGGTCTCTTTCGAGTAGTCGCGTCCATCGTAGTTGACATCCGAATTGACATTGACTACCAATGCAATATCATCGGTGGTCTTGAACTCCTGCTCTATGCTCTTGATAGCGTTCTCTGCGTCCGCAAAGTCCTGCTCAGAGGGAGTAATATCGAATGCGACATACGCAATCGCACGGTTCGGTGTCTGCTTATAGAGCGGCTTGTGCTCCTTGTAGAGCTTCTTGATGTCGCCATCGCTTACTTTCACAAGGCTGTCGGCTACCGTGAAATATGGCTGCATGACATACTCTACACTTGTGCTGTTTTGGCGGGCGTCAAATGCGTACTTGGCATCAATCGAGTTTGCTTTAACGAGGTGTTGCACAAGGCTGGTATATTTCTCCTGCATATAGGTCAGGCGTACGGCGTTCTCCCAATAGAGCCAATAGGACTTGGCTTGCTTGAGGTTGGCTGCCTGTTCTGCGTCCGCGGGGTCCTGCTCGATAGAAGCGAGGAACTGCACAAGGGCGTTGCGGTTGAACTGTCCGTTCTCGTCGTAGAAAGCACGGCGGCTGCGGATGAGTTGGTGCGGGTTCTGACCGATGCAGAGTTCGCTCAACTCGTCGGCGGTAACATCCATACCAATCTTCTCGGCTTGTGCTTTGAGCGTGTAGTCAAGCAGCATCATCTGCCATACCTGATTGCGGATTTGGTTGGTCATCTCCTCATCGAAATCCGAGCGACCGCTCTCGATTTTGTATACATCGGTGAGTTGGTCTTTGGCTGCCTCGTACTCGGTGTAGTGGATGTTTTCGCCCTCAATGGTAGCCACATTCTCGCGGCTGCGATTGAAGAACGAACTCCCCGAGTTAAGGAAATCGCCCATAATGAAGGCTAACATAGCGAGTCCCACAATGGTGATGAGCAACGCGCCATGATTACGAATTTTTTGTAAACTTGCCATAATATCTTTTGTGTTTTTATATTCTCGTGTGTGTTGCAAGCGGTATCTGTAGTTGCAAAAACAGCGTGCAAAGGTACAAATTATTTTTGATATAACAAAACCCTGGCGCAATTTTATCGTTATCGCAGGGAGAAGACCCGGGTAATGCACAATGCGCCATTCCTTACAGGTATCAGTGCATGATCTCGTAAATCAATTCTTTCCATAGGTCCTCTTCACCAGCGGAGAGGTTGTCGATGCCCTTGGAGCGGGCGTCGATGGCACGGATATAGCCGATGATACGGAAAGTCTTGCCTGCCGAGTAGCGCCGTGCTGCCGCGGCGTAGTTCCTAACGAAGTATGTCGAGTTGAGTGCCAATGCTTTTGCTATTGCCTGCTCGTTGCCTTTTTCGGGGTAGTAGTGGTACATCAACAGATTGACAAAGAAACCGAACAGCACGGGTAATTCTTTCTGTATGGCATGGTCTTTCGAGGTAGCGAAGTGTTGTGCTATACGGTTGGCTTTCTGCGTGTTGCCTTTTATCAATGCGTCCTCCAACTCAAAGATGTTGTAGTCGCGGCTGATGCCGATGTTCCGCTCTACAAGGGCGGAGTCTATCGTATTTACTCCCGCCGGTCGCCCGTCGATGAGTTTCTGCAGCGCACCCACAATGGCGGTTAAGTCTGTTCCCAGCGAGTCGGCAAGCAGTTGCGTTATCTGAGGCGAAATCTGTACCTCGTCGCCGTTCTGCTTCAGTTCCTTGTTGCGTTGGGTGATATAGTCGTTTATCCATTTGGCGACATGGTGGTCGCTAATACGGTCGCTTGTAAACCATACACCCACTTTCGCTGCTTTCTTCCAGACAGACAGCCGCTGGTCGGGCTTGCCTTTGTAGCAGATGACGAGTATGGTGTTCGGGTTGGGATTGTCGAGATAGAGCCCGAGAGCGTCCCATTTCTTAACCGTCTGCCCCTCTTTAAGGATGACTACCCGCTTACCACCGAACATAGCAAATCCCCGTGCTGCATTCACTACGGGTTCTATATTGGGGGAGTTGGTGGGTTCGAGGTCTTTGCCGTAGAGGACGGTTTGGTCGAATTCGCGTGCTGCCTCGTCGAGCAGATTGTTCTCGAACCATACGCACGCCTTGTCGATGTAGTACGGCTCTTCGCCGCACAGCACATAGACAGGAGCAAACTTTCCCTGCTCCAAACTTTGCATTAATTGTGAATCAGTAACGGTCACGAGTGTCAGTGTGTAATTGTATGGTGTGTAATTCTTAACGGGGCATTGATGTATCTATCATTAAACGACACATGAACGGCAACGAACGGAAAACCACGGGGAAGAACTATTTCCAGAATGCCATTTGGTTGGGGTCGCGTTTGTCGCGTTGGAGGTGGTCCTGTATACTGCGGCGCCCCTGCTTGAGCATCTTCCAACAGAAGATATAGAACACAATCAGTAATGCACCGCTCAGCATCGTGCCGAGATTGACCATAAAGAGCAGCGAATCGTAGGTACCGTGAAGCAAAACGGGTACCCAAAAGATACGGCTGCGACGATACCAACTCATATCACCGAAATAGACCATGGCATAGAAATAGCCCATCGCAACGGCAAAGAGGAAATGCCCGGGTACGGCAAAGATAGCCCGCTGTACGGCGACTGCCTCCCATTGGTCGATGTTGCCCAGCAGGTAGATGATGTTCTCCGTGGCGGCAAAACCCATGCCCACACAGCAAGCATAGACAATACCATCAAAACGCTCGTCGAAATAGCGGTTGTGCCGCAACAAAAGCCAGAGCATCAGCAGTTTGGCTGCTTCCTCCGGTATGGCTGCGCCCACAAAGGCTTTCCATGCGGCTTGCAGGAAGGTAACGGGGTTCTCGGGTGCCAATCCGAACACCTGCACACCTACCTCAAGACAGTAGGCTATGCCTGCCGAGAGGACACCGTAGAGTACGCCTTTGGCTATCTGGGCAAAAGGCTCACGCTGGTATTTGTCTTTCCACCAGATATATAATACGAGCAGAAAAGCGGGCAATATCGCCGCAAAAAGAATAGTATATACACCGGTCATAGGGTTTTGCTTTCGCTTCGTGTGTTTTTGTTATCGCGTTGTTTCCGTAGTTTTTTTGTTTGGTTTGCAAAGGTACACCTTTTTCACGATATTGGCAAATTTTATTCCCGTT
>CAVFHY010000021.1:0-27868 GCA_963622445.1 Bacteroidaceae bacterium | reverse complement strand
AAGAGTGCCTCTATGAACTAACACTATAAATTCGCACTTGCTTGTTGAATTCACCCAGTACAGAGTCACAATTCCTAATTCATAATTCCTAATTAGAATAATCGCCGTTTGTCTGTTTCAAAATTTTGTTGTATCTTTGTGCCGTTTTTGGTGAGGGAAATCGGTGTGAATCCGATACAGACCCGCTGCTGTGAAGGGCAAAAAGCTACCCAATGGAGAAAATGCTTATAGGTTTGGCATATTCTGTAAGTATATGTTCTCCGGTCACTGTTCGCTATGTCGAATGGGAAGGCTTGGATGGTTGTACCCTAAGTCAGAAAACCTGCCAAGGACTTGTTCAATTTGTAAATTTGTAAGTTTGCAGTTTGCAAGTTTGTATGTGGTGCATACATTATGCACATTATGTGTATTACACACATTTACATACATTACGCGTATTACATTCTGCATATCCTGTTTACCCATTGAAAATCTGCCTGCTCCCGTGGATTGGAGATAAGAGCAACATAATGAAAAAACTATTTCTCATACTATTCGTATGCACTTTGTGGTGCGGTTCTGTTTGTGCGCAAACAGAATCCGATACGCTGTCATCTACAAATCAATCCTATTATCAATCAACCCGTTTTACGGACTCTATCTCGCACCAATTCGAAGTCCAAGAGGTGCAAGTGACGGCGAAATACAAGGAGAAAGACATTATCCGTCCGCAGCGCCTCGAGGGGAAGGAACTCGAGCAAATGAACAGCCTATCGGTGGCGGATGCCATTCGATTCTTCTCGGGCGTGCAGATTAAGGATTACGGCGGCGTGGGCGGTATCAAGACGGTGAATATCCGCTCCATGGGTACCAACCATCTGGGTGTCTATTACAATGGTATCCAACTCGGTAACGCCCAAAACGGGCAAGTCGATTTGGGCAAGTTCTCGCTCGAAAACATCGATGAAATCTCGCTCTACAACGGGCAGAAAAGCGACATCTTCCAATCCGCGCGGGAATTTGGTTCGGCGGGTAGCATCTACCTAAACTCCCGTCGCCCGAAGTTCGAACCGGGCAAGAATGTGCATATCCGTGCAGGGCTTAAAGCAGGCTCGTTTGCGCTGGTGAATCCCTCGCTGCTTTTCGATGCCAAACTGACGGATAATTTGAGCCTCTCGATGAATGCGGAGGTGGTGCACTCCAACGGCAAATACAAGTTCCGCTACCGCCGTGTGACGCCCTCGGGCGAGTTGGCATACGATACTACGGCGGTGCGGCAGAACGGCGATGTGAATGCCGTGCGGGTGGAGGCAGGGCTGAACTACTACTATTCCACTACGGGTTTCTGGAAGGTGCAAGGTTATTACTACAATTCCGAGCGGGGAGTACCGGGAGCGATAGTGAACAATGTCTGGCGGCGGGGGGAACGGCTGTGGGACAGGGATATGTTCGTGCAGTCCTCGTGGCAGGACGAGTTCTTCAACCGCTGGGCTGTCAAAGTGAATGCCAAGTATGCCTACGACCATACCCGCTATGTGAACAACGATGACAAACTGATTCATGTGGACAATACCTACAACCAGCAGGAGGCATACCTCTCGTGGGCGAACAAAGTGGCTGTCTTCGACTGGTGGGATTTGTCCCTCTCCTACGATTTGCAGTGGAACGGGCTGTCCGATTATATGTCGGTGAGCCGTTTCTCGCATTGGCTGGCGGCGGCGACGGCATTCAATGTGTACGATTATCTGCGTATTCAGGCGAGTATCCTGGGTACTTTTATCAACGAAGAAGCCCGCGAGCGGGACGAAGCCCCGAACAAGTACAAATTCACGCCGGCAGTCTTTCTTTCCTACAAGCCATTTCCTCGTATTGATCTAAAACTCAATGCGTTCTACAAGCAGGCGTATCGTTATCCCACCTTCAACGACTTGTACTACACCGATATGGGCAACGCTTATCTGCGTCCCGAGATGGCCATTCAGCACAATGTCGGCATCTCCTACGATTATCTCAAACCCAAGCAAATTTTCAACCATTTCGGCGTATCGGTGGATGTGTATTATAATAAGGTGAAGGATAAAATTATCGCTTACCCCAAGGGACAGCAGTTTCGTTGGACGATGCTCAACCTCGGGCTGGTGAAAATACACGGCGTGGACGCAAACATGCAGATGATGCTGCAATTTCCATACAGCATCGCCCTCACGGCGAAGGTGCAATATACTTACCAGAAAGCGATTGATGTAACCGACCCTGCGGATACCTATTACGGCCACCAGATTCCGTATATTCCATGGCACAGCGGCTCGGCGATAGGTATGCTCTCGTGGCGCAACTATGCGTTGAATTACAGTTTTATCTATGTGGGTGAGCGGTACAACCAGCAGGAGAACATTGTTTACAACTACACGCAGCCGTGGTACACGCACGATGTGTCGCTGACGGGTTCGTGGCGGATAAAAAAAATACGCCTCAAAGCCACCTTCGAGATAAACAACCTCCTCGGGCAGGACTACGATGTTATTCTAAACTATCCTATGCCCAAGCGTAATTACCGCGGCAGCATTGTGGTGGAATACTAGGACATCCTCTAATGAAAAGACTACAACGCATATTCAAAGAAATAGGGAATGTATTTTCCTCTATATCCCTTTCCTTGGGATGGGAGAAGCGTGGTTTAATCCCCCTCTTTGAGGGGGTAGGAGGAGTCTTGTTGCTTTTCGCGGGTTGTCGGCACGATGAATTGGTTGTACCGACGGAATACGAGGTGTTGCCTATGGAGATACGCTCAATAGATGATTTTGCCCCCGACGAACCCATCGGCATGTACCTGCTCAACGAGGGCAACATGGGCAGCAACAAAGCCACTATCGACTATGTCGATTTTGTCAATGCGTACTATATCCGCAATATCTACTCCGAGCGTAACCCGAATGTAATCATGGAGTTAGGCGATGTGGGGAACGATATACAAATCTACGGCTCCCGCCTCTACGCCGTTATCAATTGCAGCCACAAGGTGGAGGTGATGGATGCCCGAACCTGTAAGCGTATCGGGCAGGTGGATATCCCGAATTGCCGCTATATCCGTTTCGCAGGGGGGAAGGCGTATGTGTCCTCGTATGTAGGACCAGTGGCTATTGACCCCGATGCACAGTTGGGCGCAGTCTTCGAGGTAGATACGGCAACGCTCGGGATTACCAACAAGGTGACGGTGGGCTATCAGCCCGACGAGTTGGAGATAATGGGGGACTACATCTATGTGGCGAATTCCGGCGGCTACCGTGTGCCGAACTACGACTATACCGTCTCGGTGGTGGAACGCTACGGCATGAAGCAGACGGAGAAAATACCCGTGGGGATAAACCTTCATCGTATTCGCCAAGATGCGTACGGCAAACTCTGGGTGTCCTCTCGTGGCGACTATGAGAGTGTCCCATCCAAACTGTTTGTGTTGGACAGGAAAACACCCTATACGACGGATATGCAGGTGACGGATACGCTCGAAATTCCCTGCTCAGAGATGACTATCGTGGGCGATTCGCTCTATTTCTACAGCGTGGCGTGGAACAATCAGACGGAGGAGAACAGCGTGTCGTATGGTATCCTCAACACGGCAACGAAACAACTCGTGACGGAGCATTTCATTACCGACGGCACAGAAAGCGACATCACCGTTCCGTACGGTATCGCTGTCAACCCGTATAACCACGACATCTTTGTGACAGACGCCAAGAATTATGTTTCGAGCGGGGTGCTGCATTGCTACGACTGCCACGGAAAAAAGCGTTGGAGTGTCCGTACGGGTGACATCCCTGCACATATTGTATTTGTGTATAAATAACAATGGTGGCTGTGCCAGTAACAAATACACGAAAAATTGACTCAAATATAATCATATAAATCTTTGATCCATATTGGGCTATATTTGTAAAAAAATGCGACATTTATCCATTTACATATTTGCAACTTTACAACTAACCCTGCTGTTCTTGCTGGCAGGCTGCCAACCCGATATACCGATGGTAAATCTTGGTATTGACGAGGTCTATGCCGTGGAGCGAATGCGGGCGTTGGTGCTGCACCCGGAGTTTACGGGCGAACGCTACGAATGGACCATGCCGGCGGCAGACGGCACGGACACTATTGTAAGCACCGAGCGGGATTTCGTTTTTTGCAAGGCCGACACGGGCACTTATTCGCTCAGCCTGCAGATAGTGGACAAGCAAAACCCCGTGCATCAGGATATACAAATTGTCGTGTGGGAAGAGGAGGTGGCGTATAGCCGCTATATCTCCACGGTGTACGACTATTGCCCTGCGCCTGGGCAGTTCGTCAATGTGATGCCTACCTACGAGGAGGGAAATACAGCGGCAGATATGGTAAAGAAGGTGCAGGAGGCGATTTCGGGTACTAACGATGTGCTTATCTCCTTGGGCGGATTTGGCGGGTATGTTACTTTCGGTTTCGATCATAGCGTGGTGAATGTGCCGGGTGAGTACGATTTCAAGATTCTTGGCAATGCGTTCTATGCCGACTCCAACCCGCACCCCGAGAAAGGAAAGGGCGGAAGTTGTGAGCCGGGGATAGTAGAGGTATCGTTTGACCGCAATCAGAACGGTATCCCCGACGACGAGTGGTACGAATTGGCAGGCAGTGCCTATCGCCATGCCGATACTCGCCATCGGTACAGTGTTACCTATTTCCGTCCCGATTCCTCCAAAGTGGCAACGCCCAAGAAAGGCTCACCGCTTACCGATACCACCTATATCGCTTGGCATGACAACTACGGCGGTAGCGGCTATGTCGTGCAGAATGTGTACCATAAGCAGGACTATTACCCCAAATGGATTGCCTCCGACAGCCTTACCCTCACGGGGACTTGTTTGCCGCCCAATGCTGTGGACGAGTCGGGGCAGGGCAGTTATTATGTTCTCTATGCGTTCGATTGGGGCTATGTGGACAACCATCCCAACGACTCTACCGATTTGGTAAGTTTCAATATTGATTGGGCGGTAGATGCCGACGGCAATTCTGTCTATCTGCCTTGTGTCGATTTCGTGCGGGTCTATACGGCTGAGAATCAGACATGTGGCTGGATAGGCGAGACGAGCACCGAACTGTCCCGTGCGGAGGATCTACACATTCCCGAGAAACAATGGTAAGTACACGAAAGAGAAACAAATACAAAGGGAAAACAAATAGGGTCAAAAATAGACCAAATACATCCCAAAACATATATACAGAACCTTTGGTGATCCTACCTATATGAAAAAAACTCTACTTTTTGCACTCTTATGCTGTGCCGCGTGGGCGTATGCCGAAGCACCCTATACTTCGGGCGTTTTTATCCTCAACGAGGACTGGTACGGGCATAACAACTCCACGCTCAATCACTTGAGCGACCAAGGGGCGTTCTCCTATCGCATTGTGCAGGCGGAGAATGATGCTTCGGCTTCGCTCGGGTGTACCTCCCAGTTTGCCGCTATCTATGGCGATAAGTTCTACTTCGTCTCCAAGCAGTCGCAGGACCCGGGCGAGACGAGTACCCGCAAAGGGGCACGGCTGGTGGTTACGGATGCCACGACGCTAAAAATCGTCTATTCGATTGATACCCTGTTTGCTATCAACGGGAAGCATGCCGCCGACGGGCGTGGGTTCGTGGGCGTGGACGAGACGAAAGGCTACATCGGTTCGAGCAATGGTATTTTTGTGCTTGATTTCGCTACGGGAAAAATTACCAAGCGCATACGGGGTACGGAGAATCCGCTCATCACAGGCGGAGAGCAAGCCGCTGCCGGCACAGGTCCGCTCTATCAAAACCAAATAGGTATGATGCTCCGTACGCATGACTATGTCTTTGCTATTCAGCAAGATACGGGCATCCATGTCATTGACCCGGTGGCGGATACGATTATCACTACCATTCGTGGCTGTTTCTCGACGATGGTGCAGTCCAAAGACGGGCGTATTTGGGCGGCACGCAACACCAATGCCGCAGCGCAATCCTACCCTTATGGTACAGCGGGTGGCGAGAGTTGGCAGGGCAACGAGTTGTTGGCTATCAATCCCGCTACGCTTGCCACCACTGCGTACGACTTGCGGACGCTCTCGAACAACGAGAATATGATTGTCGAGCAGACTTGGTATGCATGGACGGCAGGTTCTCTCTGCGCCTCGCTGCGTGAGAATGCACTATTTTTCTCCTATACGGACAATATCTGGGATTGGTATAGCGGGCGTATTCATATCATGAAGTTCGATATTGACAATCTGTTAGTTACGGAGATTTACAACACATCCTCTCTGGGCGAATACTATATTTACAATAGCGGGGTAGTGCGTGTTCACCCTCGGACGGGCAACCTCTTTGTGGCGTGCTTCAAGACGCTGGTTTCCACTAACGATTGGTTGTTCTTGCAGATTATGCCTACGGGGCGGTTGGTGCGTACCTATACGCCGATTAAGAACTATTGGTATCCTGCGCTCTTTGTCTTTCCCGATTCCTATGCGCCTGTGGTGTCTGATTTTGCTGCGCAGACGCTCTCTGCAGGGCAAACCGTCGGAATTCCGTTGGGTGGTATGGCAACCGACCAGGACAACCTATCGGCGGCTATCACCAAGCGTGTGCTTTCTGTGTCTGACCCTTCGTCGCTGGCTGCCAAGGTGGCGCGTGATACACTTTGGCT
Organism: Bacteroidaceae bacterium; assembly: GCA_963622445.1. Taxonomy (GTDB): domain Bacteria; phylum Bacteroidota; class Bacteroidia; order Bacteroidales; family Paludibacteraceae; genus Colicola. The sequence continues at coordinate 21,200 of CAVFHY010000021.1, read as the reverse complement.
GACGGGTATTGCCGAATCGGTGTCGCCTGTGCAGGTGGCTGTCCGTTTCAATTCCAATGGCAAGACGGTAGATAAGACGCTTTCTGCCACGGTGGAGAAAAGTGCCACTGCCACGGCGAATACTTCCTCTGTCGCTGTGCGTGCGCAGGGTGGGGAAGTCTGCGTATCGGGTGTTCTCTCGCCTACCACCGTCGCTGTGTACGATATGTTCGGGCATACCGTTTATACCACCCGTACCGCCATCGATGTGCGTATTTCCTTGCCGCAAGGGGTGTATGTGGTGCGTGTAGGCAATGAGAAAATGTGTAAATGTGTGAATTTGTAAGTGTGTAAAAACGACGACCATTGCATATAAAAAATCTTTTTTTTTCATTGCCTGTTCGCAAAGGTACGATATTTGTAGAGTGTCCGTCCGGGCATTTCAAAAAACGAAACAAAATAAACAATCGAATAAACAACCAAAAACAAACACAACATGAAGAAATCTTTTCTCTTTTTGGGGCTGTGCCTGTTGGCAACCCCGTTTGTAGCCCACGCGGAGGTCATCACCCTCGACCTCGTTACAGCCACCAATGCGGCAGGAGTGCCTATCGCGTATGAAGACAAGGACATCCCCTGCTATGTCGGTAATCTGCGCGGTGTCATGGACAGCACTTTCTCGGAAGACGCTACCTACTCCGCCATCGAGTGCAACGGGAAATCGTTCTCGTTCTTACACTTGCCCAGTGGTAATAGTTGGTACGGCACATCTTGGGAAGGATTTACGCTGTCGAAGGTTGCATCCGATACCCTTAATCAATTCGGCTGCATGGCAAAGGGCGGTCTTGTAGGTCAGGGCAATCCCTTTGTCGTCGGTTATTATTCGGCGTACTACAACAAGCCGGAAGAGAACCAATACTCCAATATAGTTATGTTCTTCGAGCAATACTATCCATTGGAGGTTGCTATCTGCCAAAGTGCATACACCTACAAGGCACTGACCGAAGGTTACGGACCTGCCCGCAAGTTCACCGACAAAGACACCCTGTCTTTGATCATCGAGGCTTATGATGCCGACAAGGACACACTGACCAACAAGGTAGTGTACCACTTGGCTGTAGATGGTAAATTCAACAAGGGTTGGGAGAAAGTCGATTTGTCGTCGCTTGGCAAGTGCGATGGTTTGGCATTTTCGTTCCATTCCACCGATACGGGAACCTATGGTATCAACACCCCGACTTATTTCGCTCTCGACGGGCTGAAAATATCCGATGAGCCGATTACGGCTATCGAAACCCAAACGGTTACCATGCCTGCCATCAAGCGCATCGTCAATGGCGTTCTCGTAATCGAGCGCAACGGCATTCTCTACAATGCTGCCGGACAAGTAATCAATTTGTAAAGACTTCTCCAGCCCCTTCCATAGAAGGGACTATGGTAACAGCCAAGTGCCGGCATGGGACTTTTACAAGTCTCTGCCGGCACTTGTTGTGTCCGGTTCTCTTTTGGCTATCTCAAAAAAAAGCCGTACCTTTGCATCTCCATTGTACCATCGCAAATCGTACATTGCAAATGGTACCATAATAACCTGTCAAAACAGTAAAATCAAGCCGTGTTTTTAATTCAAGATACCTTAGTCAGTTTGGATATTCTCGAGAAGGAGTTCTGCTGCGATTTGGATACCTGCCGGGGCTGCTGTTGTATCGAGGGCGATGCCGGAGCACCGCTCGAGGACGATGAAGAGGAGAAAATACAAGAGATTCTTCCACTGCTTCTCCCTGAAATGACCAAAGAGGCACGCAGTGTGGTCGAAGCGCAGGGAATATCCTATATCGACCCATCCGGCGAGCGAGTTACCTCAATTGTTAACGACAAGGACTGTGTTTTTGCCCGCACCGACCACAACGGTTGGTGTTATTGCTTGATAGAGAAAGCCTATCGGGCAGGGCGGATTGACTTCAAGAAACCCATCTCTTGCCACCTCTATCCCATTCGTCTGACTCATGTGGGCGATACGGTTGGGTTGGAGTACCACCGTTGGGACATCTGCCATTACGCCCGCAAGAAAGGAAAGCAGTTGCATCTCCCCATCTATGTTTTTCTCAAAGAACCGCTTATACGACGCTTCGGGCAGGCGTGGTATGATGAAGTATGTCTTACTGCCCAAGAATGGAAAAAACAATGCGAGCAGAAATAATAACGATAGGTGATGAACTCCTTATCGGACAAGTAGTAGATACCAACTCAGCATGGATGGCAGAGCGTCTGAACGAGTGTGGCATCTCGCTCTATCAAATCACTTCCGTACATGACGATGCGGCACACATAGTAGAAGCACTCGATGCGGCCTTTTCCCATACGGATATTGTGTTCACCACAGGCGGTTTGGGGCCTACAAAAGACGATATTACTAAGCATGTCCTCTGCCGCTATTTCAATACGCAACTCATTGTCGATGAAACAGTGCATAGCCATATTCTCTCGCTCTATCGGGATCGTCCCGATGTGCTGAATCGCCTTACAGCCACACAATGGCTTGTGCCTGAGGATGCAGAGATACTTCCCAATCGGGTAGGGAGTGCACCGCTTATGGTATTTCACAAGGGCGAAAAACTGCTCTGTGCCATGCCGGGGGTACCATACGAGATGAAGATTGCTATGAACGAACAGATTTTGCCCTATCTAACGCACACACTCAACGAGGTGCAGCATATCTCACCGGACCGCATTATTCACCGCACACTTTTGCTTTCGGGTATCTCGGAATCGGCTCTCGCTATCCAAATCGAGGCATGGGAGAACGCTCTGCCGCCCGCTATGCATTTGGCATACTTGCCCAAAGACGGCACCATCCGCCTACGCTTGAGTACCTACGGAGAGGCAACGGCTGAGGAAGTGGATGCGTACATTCGTACACTGTTGCCCTTGATACACGACTATCTCGTTGAAACGGATGATATACCTCTGGAGGTACATCTGGGGCAATGGCTGCAACGGCACGGAAAGACTATTGCTACGGCAGAGTCTTGTACGGGAGGTAAGTTGGCCGCTATGCTCAATAAACACCCCGGCAGTTCTGCTTTCTATTATGGTTCGGTGGTGGCATACGACAATAGCGTTAAGCAGCATGTTCTCGGCGTAAGTGCAGACGATTTGGCACAGTACGGTGCCGTCAGTGAACCCGTGGTACGACAGATGGCTGAGGGCGTACGCCGCCTATTGGGAACGGATTACGCTATTGCCACGAGTGGCATAGCAGGCCCTGATGGAGGCACACCGGAGAAGCCCGTCGGCACGGTTTGGATAGGGTGGGCAACACCCGAAGGTACTTTTGCTGAGTGTTTTCATCTTGGGCGTCTGCGAGAGCAGGTTACAGACCGCGCCTGCCTCCGTGCTCTCATTGGCCTTCTCAAACATATCGAGGTAGAATAGGAGGAGTTTTTACACCACTATTTGTATTATAGATATGAACGAAATAGAAAGTCTTTTATTTACACCGACTATTACGCAGTCGCTGCTGGTGTTGACCTTGGTTATCACGCTGGGGCTATGGCTCGGGGAACATGCCCGCATCGGGCATTTCTCGTTGGGCGTAACATGGGTGCTGTTCATAGGCATTGCCGTGTCCGCCCTGGGTATCTCTATCAAACCCGATGTCGCCCGTTTTGCCAACGACTTCGGCTTAATCCTCTTTGTCTATGCCATCGGTCTGCAAGTCGGGCCGTCTTTCGCGCCGTTCAAGCGGGGTGGGCTGAGGCTCAATCTGTTGGCCACGGCTTTCGTGCTGTTGGGCTGCGTGACGACCATCGTGCTATACTACACCACGGGGCTCGGCATGGATGTCCTGGATGGTGTCTTGGCGGGTGCCACGGCCAGTACGCCCGCTTTGGCGGCGGTGCAGCAGGCGTGCAGCGATGTGCTGGGCTATATCTCGCCCGATGTGGCAACAGGGTATGCGGTGGCATATCCGCTCAGTATTGTCGGCACGATTATCGCTTTTGAGTTGCTGAGGCTGGCATTCCGGGTCCGTTTACCGAACGAAGAGGAGCAATTGCGCCAAGAGACGGCAGAGTCGGACAAGGAGCGTCCCGTCTGTGTGGATATCACGCTCCACAACCCGCAGATAACAACCATGACGGTCGCCGAGTTGCTGCATATCTGTCCTATTCACCAACTCATTGTCAGCCGTGTGATACGCCCCGACGGCACAGATGAATTAGTGAGCGAACAGACCACTTTCGGCAATGGAGATACCATTCGCGTGTTGACCGACAAGCAGCACCTCGATTCGTTGCGGCTGCTGGGCCAGGTGCGCAACTATAGTTTTTCGAGCAAGGAGAACTCCGACCACCTTATCTCGCGGCGTATCGCCGTCACACGCCCCGAGTGCAACGGCAAGCGCATTGCCTCGTTCAATTTGCGCTCGCAGTATCACGCTACCATCACGCGGGTCAATCGGGCGGGTATCGACCTGCTCGCCACCCCCGATTTGGTGTTGCAGTTGGGCGACCGCTTGGTTGTTGTGGGTGACCGTGGCGATGTGCAGCGGGTGGCAGACACCTTCGGCAACGAGTTGAAGCGCCTCGACTTGCCGAACCTGCTGCCGATATTCTTTGGTATCTTTATGGGAATCCTGTTGGGAATATTGCCTATACCCCTTCTGGGGCTCAACCAGACTTTCCGTCTCGGTTTGGCAGGCGGTACGCTCATAGTGGCATTGCTTATTGGGCGCTTTGGCCCCTACTATAATATGGTCACATTTGCTACCACCTCGGCGAATATGATGTTGCGGCAGGTGGGCTTGACGCTGTTCCTCGCCGCACTCGGTTTGGAGGCAGGAGAGCATTTTGTGCCGACAATTTTGGCAGGTGGTTATATGTGGGTGCTGTACGGCTTTATCATTACCATGGTGCCGCTGTTGGTTGTCGGGGCAATTGCCTACAAGGGCATGCACCTCAACTATTTCAAGGTTATCGGCCTTTTGGCGGGGGCAATGACGGCAGCGCCGGCGTTGGCGTATGCAGAGAGTATGTCCTCGCAGAACGACCAAGCCTCTGTTTGCTATGCAACGGTCTATCCGTTTACTACTTTCCTGCGTGTGATGGCTGCACAACTGCTGATTATTTTCTTCTGCGGGGGATAAGAGAAGATGATCTATAAATGTGTAGATGTGTAAAACGCACGGGGACTATCCCCCTTGTATCCTCCTTACATCCACCTAACTCAGAATTCCTTGATTATACCAATTTTCCAACTGCTGATTGAATTCGCGGCGGGAGAGGGTGGTCGCCCACTCGCGGACTTGGGGGGTCATTGGCTCGAAATGGATAGTGACCGTGCGGCGCAGACGGGGGCGAATAGGACGCAGTTTGCTCCAAAATCCATATTCCAATCCACGCATACGCACAAGGATAACTTCTACATTATCAGGCAACTCTCGGCATACCTCGTACGCCAAACGCCGATTGCCTATCACCTCTCGATCGATGGTTTTGATATGTCCGGAAGGATAGAACACCATTTCTTTGCCTGCCGCCAACGAATCGATGGCAATGCGACTCAATCCACTCGCCATAGAGGCACCTTCGCTTCGGTTGGTGGTTCTCTCCAAGTCGGGCACAGGGATGGCGTCTGCCATCTGTAGCACGCAGCGAGTAATGGGATTGCGGAAAAAACGCTCATCCGACATAGGGCTGAGCGCCAAATTTCCACACTCGGAAAAGAGTATCAGTGGGTCGGAATACGAAGTGTGGTTCGGGAGAACGAGGTGGGTACGTCTGTCCTGCATGTGCTCCATGCCCGATAGGCGCACATCGTAGTGCAAGTGGAGCAAGAAACGGGCGATTTTGGCAAAAGTATATCTGTTCATACGGTTTTGCTATATTGAGTGTGCAAAAGTACAGCATTTTATTTGGTTATGCAAATCGGTTTGCATATTTGGCAGAATTAGCGTAACTTTGCACTCTAATTTCCGAGACATTTTTACACAATGACAGAGCAAGATATACAGCAGCGGCAGGAGCGTGCCAAAGCACTATTCAAAGAGGGCTACAACTGCTCCCAAGCGGTTTTTGCAGCATGTGCTGACCTATACGGTATAGACGATGAGGCACTGGCACTGCGGCTGGCGGCTTCGTTCGGTGGTGGTATTGGGCGTATGCGGCAGACTTGTGGGGCAGCGTGCGGGATGTTTTTGCTCGCAGGATTGGAGAACGGTAGTGCCACGCCGGGCGACCACGATGGGAAAATGCAAAACTACGCCTTGGTGCAGGACTTGGCTGCGAAATTCAAACAAGAGAACGGTAGCATACTGTGCGCTGAATTGTTAGGCATAGCACCCCAACTGCAAGACCCTAAACCCGCAGTACGCACGGCGGAATACTACCAAAAGCGCCCCTGTGTGGAATTGGTGAGCGATGCGGTGCGGATATTCCTGACAACCTGCAAGGCACAATAGGTTGGGGTAGTGCAGAACTGTCAGACGAAACGCTAAAAAGAGCATGTTTTCATAGAACAGAATAGGGTATTAATATGGAAGAACAGACGAAAGAGAAACTTTGGAATGCGAACTATATCAAAGTATGGACGGGTAACTTCCTGATGTATTTTGCTTTTATGTTGCTGACACCGCTGTTGCCGCTGTATCTGAGCGATACTTACGGGGCGGACAAGCAGGTGATAGGGCTTGTGCTGTCGGGCTATGCGTTGGCGGCACTCTGTATCCGTCCGTTCAGCGGGTTCTTCGTGGATAGTTTCCCGCGGAAGATGATGTTGCTTATATTCTATTTCCTGACAGCGGCGTTTTTCGGAGGCTATCTGGTGGCAGGCAGTCTGACCACTTTTGCCGTATTCCGTATGTTGCATGGCGCACCATTCGGGGCAACAGGTGTATCGCTCTCCACGGTGGCAATAGATGTGCTGCCATCCTCTCGGCGTGCAGAGGGAATCGGATACTACGGATTGAGTAACAATATAGCAACGGCTATCAGTCCTGGTGTAGCAATGTTCCTTTTTGCCAAATACGAGAGTTATGAGATGTTATTCTGGTTGGCACTGATATGCTCGGTGCTGGGCATTATTGTCGTAAGCACCATTCATGTACGGGAGCGGGTGCTGGAGATAGACAAGCAACCCATTTCGCTTGACCGATTCTTAATGTTGAAAGGGTGGGCACCGTTCTTGGTGATATTCACTGTGGCGTTCGCTTATAGTGTGGTTTCGACATATGTGGCGATATACGGGCGTGATGAGTTGGGCATAACAGGTGGAACGGGCTTGTTCTTTACGCTGTTTGCCATTGGACTGATTGTGTCGCGACTGACAGGTAGTCGCTCGCTTAGAAAAGGATTGATACTGCGTAATGCTTCGCTCGGTATCGTGGTGTCTATCAGTGGATTTGTGATTTTTGCGGCTGTGCATAACCCGATAGGCTACTATCTGGCACCGTTGGTAATCGGACTCGGCAATGGTCATCTTTGGCCGGCATTCCAAATGATATTTATCAATATGGCACCGCACAGCCAACGAGGAACAGCCAACTCGACGCTGTTGACCTCTTGGGATTTGGGAATGGGGGCAGGTATGTTGCTGGGCGGTACACTGGCAGAACACTTTGGTTACCACTGGGCGTTTTGGGGCGGCGTGATGCTTTATGCACTGGGTGTGCTGTTCTATTTCACATTTGTCCGTCAATACTATACACGCAATAAGTTGCACGATTAACTTTTAATCTCTCAATACATGAACAACTACTTTTTAGCCATTATCGGTGGCGGACCTGCCGGCTATACGGCTGCGGAAAAGGCTGCTAAGGCAGGTAAAGATGTGGTGCTATTCGAGCAGTCTGCGCTGGGTGGCACTTGCCTCAATGTTGGGTGTATTCCCACCAAGACTTTGCTCTATAGTGCCAAACAATACTACAACGCCAAAAACGCAGCGAAGTATGGTGTTGTGGCGGAGAATGTGTCATTCGACTATACAAAGATAGCACAACGCAAGACCAAAGTGGTGCGTAAATTGGTGGCGGGGATTCGGCAACGACTGAACAACGAGCATTGCACGGTGGTCAATGGCTTGGCAACGGTGGTCAGCCGCACCGACGAACAGGTGGTGATTGCGTGCGGTGAGGAGCAATATACAGCAGAGAATCTGCTTATTTGCACCGGTTCGTCGAATTTCGTTCCGCCCATTCCCGGACTGAAAGATAACTCCGCTGTGTGGGACTCGACCGCTGCATTGTCGGCGACCCAATTGCCGCAATCGATTGTGATTGTGGGTGGCGGTGTTATCGGTATGGAATTTGCCACGCTCTACCACGAGTTGGGCGTGGAGGTAACGGTGATAGAGGCGATGCCGACCATTCTTCCGAATCTTGACCAAGAGGTTGTATCGGTGCTGCTTGAGAAGTATTGTAAAGCGGGTATTCGCATACTGACCGACACGAAAGTAACGGAGATACAGGGCAATAAGGTGCTGACCACGCAGGGCGACTACGAGGCGGAGCATATTTTGGTGTCGGTTGGGCGGCGTGCGAACCTGCAGGGTTTAGAGGCACTCAATGACATCGAACTCTACCGAGGTGGTATTGTGGTGGACGACTTTATGAAGACCAATTTGCGCAATGTGTATGCAGCGGGCGATGTGACGGGCAAGATAATGCTGGCGCATGTGGCAAGCCGACAGGCGGAGGTGGCGGTAGGGCGTATGCTCAAACAACTGCCATTGCAACGCATAGCGTACAACGCCATTCCGAGTGTGGTCTATACCAATCCCGAAATAGCGTCGGTGGGTATGACGGAGCGGGAAGTGAGTCAATTCTACCAAGATATGGAAGGTAAGAGCACCGAGGAGGTGCAAACCATGTACGAGGTGCGTCGACTGCCGATGACCTACTCGGGACGATTTGTGGCAGAGAACGAGGGCGAAACAGGGCTATGCAAGATGATAGTGGACAAGCGCAATCAAACCATTCTTGGCGTACATTGCATTGGCAATCCTTGCTCGGAGTTTATATCTGCCGCCTCGTTTGCCGTTCGTATGGGATACACGGTGAGCGAGATGGAGCAAGTTGTATTCCCGCACCCGACCGTGAGCGAGATACTCAAAGAGATATTGTGACATATAATTCATAATTAGAACAGCCCTTTCTTGTTTATATCCGAATTTTGCAGTAACTTTGTGCGCTGTTAGGAAAAAGGACACGCTCATAGTCGTACGCATCAAACAGTTATATTAGGTTTCTGACTAAGGGCAAACGATGAATCGTAAAATAAATTACTGACCACAAAAAATATGAAGAAACACACTTTTTATAGTCTTTCTTTCGTCGCAGGACTGCTCCTGCTTTCTGCGTCGTTCCCACTCCGTGCAACGGCTGCAGAACTAACCGCTGCCACGGACATCCCTGCATATTATGCCCTCGTGGATGGGCAGTCCGGCAAGAACCTTTTCGACAATGTACAGACTGTTGCCAAAGTGGGCTATAAATCGCTTGGCTATGATGGTTTGTGGACTGCATACAAGACAACGGATGTGCGAAGCAATGGGAAGATATGGGATATGTATAGCGATTGCGATTTCACCTTTGGTGGAGACAAATGTGGTAACTACAAGAGCGAGTGCGATTGCTACAATCGGGAGCACTCTATACCGAAATCATGGTTCGGTGGTGCTACTTCCCAGCCAGGCTGCGACATATTTCACATTGTTCCGACCGATGGCAAAGTGAACGGTATGCGCAGTAACTACCCATACGGGGAAGTGAAATCTGCTTCGTACACCTCCGGCAACGGCAGCAAACTCGGTTCCGCGGCAAGCATTAGCATAAGCGGAAAGACCATTGTGGGCAATAATGGCATTACGACCACCTATTCGAGTACGGTTTTTGAGCCGGTGGATGAATACAAGGGCGACTTTGCTCGTGGCTATTTCGGCACGATGATTAAATGGGCAGGAGACTATCAGGCATTTACCTCCGGCGAGGGTTCTTCTACTTTCAGCGGGAACTACACGGCAAGCGGCTATTTCGGACTGACGAAATACGGCGTGGCGTTGCTCCTGAAGTGGCACCGTGAGGACCCTGTATCGCAAAAGGAGATAGACCGCAACAACGGCATTCAGCAGACACAAGGCAACCGCAACCCGTTTATTGATTACCCCTATTTGGTGGAGTACATCTGGGGTGAACATGCAGGCGAGACGGTGAACCTATCGAACCTGATTAACTCGTCCGATTCTCGCTTCGTTCCCGGGGTAAGCGATGGCTATGCAGGTGGCACAGCGGCAGTAGAAGAAGTGGAGTTTGTTCCTGTTGAGACCAGCGCAAAGAAGATACTCCGCAACGGACAACTGCTCATCATCCACAACCAAGAAGTCTATAATGCACAAGGGGTGCTGATCGAGAATTAGGAATTAATAGTTTCGATAGTAAGCATACGCGACAGCGAATATACGCGACAGCGAATATACGCATAGCGAAAAAACGCAACAGCGGGCATACGCAAAGCGAACATACGCAACAGCGAACATACGCGACAGCGAACATACGCGACAGTGAAAAAAACAACACAAATCAATAATATCATGGCAGAAGAAAAATTGAATTTGTTGGCTGATTTTCCCGCCATCTCTACCAAGACATGGAAAGAGAAAATCATTACCGACCTGAAAGGCGCTGACTTCGACAAGAAGTTGGTATGGCGCACTCCGGAGGGCTTCAATGTACAACCTTTTTATCGTCGTGAAGACCTCAAAGGACTCAAAACAACCGTTTCCGCACCAGGCGAGTTCCCGTATGTGCGGGGTACGAAGACAAACAACGAATGGGCTATCCGTCAGAACATTTGCGCTTGCAAAAATGCACGCAAAGCCAACGCCAAAGCCCTCGAAGTACTGAACAAAGGCATTACCTCGCTCGGTTTCTGTCTCGACAAAGAGAAACTGAACTATCGCTTTATCAAGACCCTGCTCAACGATATCAAGGCAGACGCCATCACGATTAACTTCAGTATCTGCCCTTGCGCCGCTCCCGAACTGGCAAACATCCTGGTTCGTTACTACGGGCGTATGGGATACGATGTGAAGAACATGAAGGGTTCTATCAATGTTGACCCGATCAAACAAATGCTTATCAAAGGCAAACTGCTGTCTCGTGAGGCTGTGGCTGCCAAGATTGCGGCAGTAGTGAAGGCAGCTAAGTCGCTGCCAGGCTATCGTGTGGTAGGCGTTAACTCTGTGATACTCAACAACTCTGGTGCCTACTGCGCACAAGAGTTGGCATACGCACTGGCTTGGGGTGCCGACTATATGACGATGCTTACCGAGGCAGGTGTGCCGAACTACAAGGCTGCCAACGCCATTCGCTTCAACATGGGTATCGGCGGCAACTACTTTATGGAGATTGCCAAGTTCCGTGCGGCTCGTATGCTGTGGGCAAAGATTGTAGAGGCATACAAAGCACCGACCTTCACCGCCGCACTCAAAGAGGCTGCCAAAATGAATGTCAGCGCAGAGACAAGCCGCTTCAATATGACCATATTCGATGCATACGTCAATCTGCTGCGTTCGCAGACCGAGACGATGTCTGCTGCATTGGCAGGCGTTGAAGAGATAGTGGTTACTCCGTTCGATGTAACCTACGAGGAGCCGACCGACTTTGCAGAGCGTATCGCACGCAACCAACAACTGTTGCTCAAAGAGGAAGCACACTTCGATAAGGTGGTTGACCCTGCTGCAGGCTCGTTCTACTTAGAGAACCTGACACACGCTATTGCTACGGAAGCATGGAAGCAATTCCTCGCCATCCAAGAGCAAGGCGGTATGTACGAGATGGTGGCTGCCGGCAAGGTACAAGCCGCTATTCAGGAGAATCTCACGAAGCGTCTGGCAGATGTAGCCAAACGCAAAGAAGTGCTGCTCGGCTCGAACCAGTATCCTAACTTCACGGAGAAAGCGGCTAAGAAAATCAAGAATACCGACTGCGGATGTGGCTGCTGCGCTACGCACCACAACGACATCCCCGCCCTGCCTGTGGCTCGTGCGGCTGAGGAGTTTGAAGCACTGCGTTTGGAGACTGAAGCGGCTAAGAAGCAACCAGTTGCGTTCATGCTGACCATTGGCAACCTGGCCATGCGTATTGCCCGTGCACAATTCTCGTGCAACTTCCTCGCTTGCGCAGGATACAAGGTAATCGACAACAACGGATTCCAGACGGTGGCAGAAGGTATCAAAGCCGCTCGCAAAGCCAAGGCAGACATCATCGTGCTCTGCTCGAGCGATGACGAATATGCAACGCTGGCACTCGAGGCATGGAAGAAACTGCAAGGTGCAAAGGAGATATTCATCGTTGCCGGTGCTCCCGCCTGCATGGAAGACCTGCAGAAACTCGGTATTGAGAATTTCATCCATGTGCGTTGTAATGTACTCGACACACTGAAAAACCTCAACAAACAACTTCTAAATAAGTAGCCGTATGAAACCAAATTTCAAAGATATTGATATCAACAAAGTGGCTGCTTCCCATGTAGAAGAAGCCAATGAAGCCAACTGGCAGACACCGGAACTGATCGATGTCAAGCCGATATACACCAAAGAGGACCTCGAGGGTAGGGAACACCTTGACTATGTGTCGGGTATTCCTCCTTTCTTGCGTGGCCCGTATAGCGCCATGTATCCGCTGCGCCCTTGGACGATTCGTCAGTACGCCGGATTCTCCACCGCAGAGGAGTCGAATGCATTCTATCGTCGTAACCTCGCCAGCGGTCAGAAAGGTTTGTCCGTTGCCTTCGACCTGCCAACCCACCGCGGCTACAATGCCGACAACATGCGTGTGGTAGGCGATGTCGGAAAAGCAGGTGTAAGCATTTGCTCGCTCGAGGACATGAAAGTCCTGTTTGCGGGTATTCCATTGAACAAGATGTCCGTCTCGATGACTATGAACGGTGCCGTGCTGCCTATCCTTGCATTCTACATCAACGCAGGTTTGGAGCAAGGGGCTAAACTCGAAGAGATGGCAGGTACTATCCAGAACGATATTCTGAAAGAATTTATGGTGCGTAATACCTATATCTACCCACCTAAGTTCTCGATGAAGATTATTGCCGACATATTCGAGTACACCTCACAGAAGATGCCGAAATTCAACTCGATCTCCATCTCCGGCTACCACATGCAAGAGGCAGGTGCCACGGCAGATATTGAGTTGGCATACACGCTCGCCGACGGTATGGAGTATCTGCGTGCCGGTATTAATGCAGGTATGGATGTCGATACTTTTGCACCGCGTCTGTCTTTCTTCTGGGCAATCGGTATGAACCACTTTATGGAGATTGCCAAGATGCGTGCCGGTCGTATGCTGTGGGCTAAAATTGTGAAATCGTTCGGTGCAAAGAACCCGAAATCGATGGCACTGCGTACTCACTGCCAGACTTCCGGTTGGTCACTCACCGAGCAAGACCCGTTCAACAATGTAGGGCGTACCTGTATCGAAGCCATGGGTGCCGCACTCGGTCATACGCAGTCGTTGCACACCAACGCCCTCGACGAGGCTATCGCCCTGCCGACCGATTTCTCTGCTCGTATTGCGCGTAACACACAGATTTACATCCAAGAGGAGACCAAAGTCTGCAAGGAGATTGACCCCTGGGGCGGCTCGTACTATGTAGAGAGCCTCACGCAAGAGTTGATGAACAAGGCGTGGGAGCACATCCAAGAGATTGAGAAACTGGGTGGTATGGCTGCTGCCATCGAGACCGGTATTCCTAAGATGCGTATTGAGGAAGCCGCTGCCCGTACACAGGCGCGTATCGACTCGGGCACGCAAAAGATTATCGGTGTCAATGAGTATCGCCTCGACCACGAGGACCCCATTGATATTCTGGAGATTGACAACACCGCCGTTCGTGAAGAGCAGGTGGCTCGTCTAAAAGAATTGCGTGCCAATCGTGATGAGAAAGCCGTGCAAGAGTCGCTTGCCGAGATTACCGCTACCGTACAGGAGTGGGCAGACGGCAAGAAATGCTCGCACAACTTGCTCGATTTGGCGGTGAAAGCCGCAGGACTTCGCGCCAGTCTGGGAGAAATCTCCGACGCATGCGAGAAGGTAGTAGGACGATATAAAGCAACCATTAGAACTATTTCAGGCGTGTACGCATCAGGAACTAAAAACGACAGTGATTTTGTCCGTGCACAAGAACTCACTGCAGCCTTCGCAAAGAAAGAAGGCCGTCAACCTCGTATTATGATTGCCAAGATGGGGCAAGACGGGCACGACCGTGGTGCCAAAGTGGTAGCAACCGGCTATGCCGACTGCGGATTCGATGTGGATATGGGACCCTTGTTCCAGACACCAGAAGAAGCCGCCAAGCAAGCCGTTGAGAACGATGTCCATGTATTGGGTGTCAGTTCGTTGGCAGCAGGGCATAAGACGCTCATCCCGCAAGTGATTGCCGAGTTGGCTAAACTCGGTCGTCCTGACATCATGGTCATTGCGGGCGGTGTCATTCCGGCACAAGACTACGACTTCTTGTACAAGGCAGGTGTAGCCGCTATCTTTGGCCCGGGTTCGCCGGTTGCCAAATCGGCCTGCACCATTATGGAACTGCTCATGCAGGAGTAAGGCGAGATACTTTTCTAACGATTGTTATTTCAAAGGCTGCCTGCCCAATCGGTAGGCAGCCTTTGTTTTTTGTGGGTTTCTATCCTCCTTACATCCACACTTTGCTTATTAGCAACTTAGAAATCAGGAATTGCACGGTAATGAACAGGCAATGAACGGGCTGTATGCTGTAGAACCGATTGTTTCTACAGCATACTTCAAGTCCCTATGTGTCCCTGCTCCTCGCCGGACACCTGCCGAAAGGCTAATCGTCTGTGGCAACACGCTACCGTTACACAAAATGTATACACTGTTGCGTATGTAGAGAAAAATGCGTATCTTTGTGGGCTGATTGGAAAGATGCACGCATGGGCATTGGAAAACCGCATAAGGCATAATTGAAATTCATTAACCAAATATACAATCTAATATGGAAAAACCGTATGTATTGGGTCTCGACATGGGCGGGACAAACTCTGTTCTTGGTGTGATAGACGCGCGTGGGCATGTGCTTGCCCGTACCTCTATCAGAACACAGGAATATGCTGAAATTCAGGACTATATTGATGCACTCTACGCCGAGGCGGTAAAGATAATGGAGCCGCTTGGTGGGGCAGAGATGTTTCGAGGTATCGGTGCGGGTGCGCCAAATTCGAATTACTATACTGGAAATATAGAATATCCGGCGAACCTGCCGTGGCGGGGTGTTACGCCTTTCTGCGAACTGATGACAGCGCGTTTCGGACTTCCCTGCCATGTGACGAACGATGCCAATGCCGCGGCTCTCGGCGAGATGACCTACGGTGCGGCACGAGGTATGAAGAATTTTATCATGATTACCCTCGGTACGGGCGTTGGCGCAGGCATTGTGATAGACGGTAAATTGGTCTATGGTAACGATGGTTTTGCGGGTGAACTGGGGCATACCAAGGTGGCACATGGGGTGCAAGCACGCCTTTGTGGTTGTGGACAACGGGGCTGTCTCGAGGCATATACTTCGGCGACAGGTGTAGCACGCACGGCGCGTGAGATACTAGCGAATACAGAGAAACAGACCCTGCTTCGTGCCTTGGATATCGAGACTATAACATCTAAGGATGTCTTCGATGCTGCGGAGAAGGGGGACGAAGTAGCCAAGCAGATTTTCGATGAGACAGGCAAACTTTTGGGGCAGAAATTCGCTGATTTTGTGGCATTCTCTGCGCCTGAGGCAATTATCCTCTTCGGTGGCTTGGCAAAGTGCGGACACTACCTCTACGACCCGATTGTGAAAACACTCAACGAAGAGGTGATGCACACTTGGACGAACAAAGTCAAGGTGCTGTTCTCGGATTTGAAAGAGGCAGATGCTGCCGTGCTGGGTGCTTCGGCATTGGCATGGGAGTAGTGTCTAATTAGGAATTAAGCATTATTGCGACTGCTCATTTTGAGTGACTTTTGTCGGTAAATACGGCTCATTTACAAACTTACACATTTACAATTTGATAAACTGGAGTGAGAATACTTTATCAGTTTCCGATGTGGTTTCAGCGACTCTATGTGGGTGTCACATGGCGCATGGATAAGCACCGAAAAGCAGTCTATTTGACATTCGACGATGGACCGATACCTGAGGTAACCCCTCAGGTGTTGGCTGTTTTGGAACACTATGGTGTGAAAGCCACATTCTTTATGGTGGGGGAGAACGCTGTGAAGCATCCGGAGGTATACCGACAAGTAGTCGAGGCGGGGCATAGTGTTGGTAATCATACCTATAACCATATCAACGCCTTGCGTTTCTCTACCCGCACCTATATGCAGAATATAGCCAAAGCCGAAACGGTACTCGGTCAAACGCACCTCTTCCGTCCTCCCTACGGGCGGTTCTGGATATGGCAGAAATTGGCAGTTTTTCGTGCGGGATATGGCATGTATCTCTGGGATGTATTGACCCACGACTACAACCCGAATTACACACCGGAACACATGTTGAGTGTCATCCAACGCTACACACGCAATGGGAGTATCATCAACTTCCACGACTCTATCAAGTCCAACGAGCGTATGCTTGCCGTGCTGCCCAAGGCAATAGAGTGGCTCCAACAAGAGGGGTACGAGATATTACCTCTACCTATGTAATATACAATGACTATATATGAAGAAAAACCTCTGTAGAAATCGTTGTTTATTGTTAGTGAGCATTTTTTGCTTGCTGCTCACGGGCTGTGCTAATCGTGGTATCGGACCCCAAGGAGGTCCTAAAGATACTATCCCGCCGCAGGTGGTGAAAGAAACACCGCTCAATGGTTCGACTAATTTCCATGGCGATAAGATAGAGGTGGTTTTCAACGAGTACTTGCAGTTGGATAATGTGCAGTCCAATCTGCTTGTCTCTCCGCCTCAACAGGTGCCGCCGGAGGTTAGTGCTGTTGGCAAGAAACTGCAGATTATCTTGCAGGAAGAACTGAAAGACTCGACTACTTATACCCTCGATTTTGGCAATGCTATTTGTGACTATACAGAGAAAAATCCCCTCACGGGCTACACTTTTGCCTTTGCTACGGGCGGCAAAATAGACTCTCTGGAAGTCTATGGCGTGGTGGTCAATGCGGAGGATTTGAATCCTATCTCCGGGGTGTATGTGGGGTTGCAGGAGAACCTCGAAGATTCAGCGTTTTCTACGATGCCATTCACTCGTGTTGCTCGCACGGATACGCTCGGGCAGTTTGGCATTCGCAACCTGCGAGGTGGTTCGTATCGGCTCTATGCTCTACAAGACCAAAGCCGCGATTTTCTTTACCAACCTGGTGAGGGATTGGCATTCTTGGATTCGCTCGTATCACCACTCTACGAAACAGAAACAGTACACGATACACTTTGGCATGATACGCTGATGATCAATGCGTTGGGCGATACGCTCCCTGTGCGACTTATAGATTCTGTGCGCACGGTGGAGAATATCTATGTCGGTCCGTCTGACTTGTTGCTCTGGTTCTTCAAAGAGGAAAAGGTGCGCCACTATTTCCAGCGTGCATACCGAGAGGATGCGCATTGTATCCGCTTGGTTTTCTCAGCGCCACAAGACAGTCTTCCGACTATTGTTGCATTGTCGCCGAGTGCCATCGACAGCACACGGAGCGATTCAGCGTGGGTTAATCCGCTAGACTATGCACTCTGGCAAAACAATGCGACGCGCGATACGCTCGTCTGTTGGCTGCGTGACTCCGTGGCGATAGGGCAGGATAGTATCTATCTGCTTATGACTTATCAGAAGTCCGACTCGCTCTATAATCTTGTGCCACAGACAGATACCATTCCTGTGATCTATCGTGCACCCCGCCTGACGGCAAAGGCAAAAGCCGCCCTCGACACGAAGAACCGAGAACGAGTGCTGACGCTCAAATCGAACGCCAAGAACGACTTTGAACTCTACGACACCCTGCGTATCTATTCGGAGTGGCCTATCGACTCGGTATGGAAAGACAGCCTGCATCTGGTTGAGAAAATAGACACACTCTCGAAAACATGTGCATTCTCGCTGCTGCCTCTCGACAGTGCCCGTATGGGTTATGCGGTGGTGGCAAACTTGGAGCAGGGCAAGTCCTATGAACTACACCTTGATTCGGCGGCAATGCGCGACATCTACGGCAAAGTGAATCACGCTGCCACTTTCTCTCTCAAGATGAAAACCGCAGAGGACTATGCCACACTACTTGTAAAATTGGTGGATTACGATCCCGCCATTCGCCTCCAACTCCTTAACGACAAAGACCAAGTGGTGCGCGAACTGCCTGCCGCCCCCGATGGAACCAAGTTCGAGTTCCTTGCGCCTAAGACCTACTATTTGCGGCTCTATTTCGACCTGAACCAAGACGGCAAGTGGACAACAGGCGACTGGGCAACCAAACGCCAACCGGAGCCAGTCTATTATTTTCCGCAGAAACTGACGCTGCGTGCCAATTGGGACTTCGAGGAAGTATTCAACTATCGTGCTATCCCACAGTTGGAAGCCAAACCCCGTGAACTCCGTAAAGATGCGGGAGCGACTAAGAAGTAATGCTCATGGAGGTCACCAAAAAGAAGGAACAACTTGTCGGTTATGCCTTTCTCTTGACGGGATTGGCGGTGCAGGTGCTGGTCTATTGTCTTCACCCCGATAACCCGTGGTCGCTGGTGAGTGGCTTGCTCGGTATGTGTTCGGTAGTACTTTGTTCGCAGGGGAATATCCTTACTTTTGCCTTCGGTTTCGGGCAGATTCTGACCTATTCTTACCTCTGCTATCTTGAACGATTTTATGCAGGGATCGCACTCAATGCGTTCTATTTCGTCACGCAGATCTATGGTGTCTATTCATGGCGACGCCAACTTCGTCATGCAGACGAGCAAACCCTCTCTGTGCCTGTGCCAACACGCCGTTTGCCTTTTCCTGCGCTGTGTGTGGTGGCTTTGGGGGCGCTCTTTGTGTCGCTCTTGACAGGCTTTTGCCTTAGTCGCTTTACCGCCGACACAAGTCCTTACTTAGACGCTTTTACTACGGTGCCTGCTCTTGTGGCGCAGGTGCTGATGATTCTCGTCTATCGCGAACAGTGGTATCTTTGGCTGTTTGTGGATGCGCTCTCGGTTCTGATGTGGTTGTTGGCGGGTAACTACTGTATGGCGGCACTATATGCTTTTTGGTGCGTCAATTGTGTCTATGGTTATGTGCAATGGACAAAGCAATTAGCCGCATAGTACTCTCTTTCAATCTTTCATGCGTATGCCAACTCCTTATCTGTTAGTTGAGAACCTGACCAAGTCGGTCGGATCGAAGGTACTGTTCCGTAATATCTCTTTTGCCGTTAACGAGGGGCAGCGCATGGCGCTTATCGCCCGCAACGGGGTGGGTAAGTCCACACTGATGGACATTCTAACCCGTCGCACGGATTACGACAGCGGGCGTATCACATGGCGCAACGATTTGCATGTGGGGTATCTTCCCCAGCGAATTGTCTTGCCGGCGGAGGAGACTGTGCATTCGCTCTCTCATTCAGCCGAGCAAACCCTCCGCTTCACGCAGTTTCTCACGCAGTTGGGCATTACGGAATTCGACCAACCGCTTGCGCATCTCAGTGGTGGGCAGCAGAAGCGGGTCGCTCTAGCGCAAGTGCTATCCCAAGAGCCTGATTTCCTGTTGCTTGACGAACCGACTAACCATCTCGATTTGGAGATGGTGGCATGGCTTGAGGACTATCTTCGCCGCTCGCAGTTGACGCTCTTGCTTGTCACGCACGACCGCTATTTTCTTGACCTGGTATGCTCTGATATTGTAGAGATTGACCAAAACACGCTCTATACCTACCATGGCAATTACTCCTATTATTTAGAGAAACGGGCGGAACGTATTGAGCAGCAGAATGCTGAGACCGACAAGTTCCGCAATCTCTATCGTACCGAATTGGATTGGATGCGCCGTATGCCACAGGCGAGAGCCCACAAGGCACAGTACCGCATTGATAACTTCTATGAGATTGAGAAGAAGGCCAAGCGTACGCAGCAGGATACAGATGTCCGCCTTCAGGTGCAGTCGACATATATAGGTAACAAGATTTTCGAGGCAAAAGAGGTAAGTAAATCTTTCATCGTACAGCCCCGTAACCCTGTCGAACAGCCTCATACACTGCAGATACTCAATAGATTCTCCTATGTTTTCTCCCGTTATGAGAAACTCGGCATCATCGGTAACAACGGCACGGGAAAGTCCACTTTCCTGCGTTTGCTATTGGGCGAGATTGCGCCTGACAGTGGCTCTTTCGACATTGGTACTACGGTGCGTTTCGGTTACTATCGGCAACAAGGACTGCCCTTCGAGGAGGGGAAGAAAGTGATTGATATAGTGCGTGATATAGCCGAAACGATAGATCTTGGCAATGGCGACCGCTTGACGGCAAGTCAGTTTTTGCAACATTTCCTTTTCTTGCCCTCGCAGCAGTACGACTATGTGTCGAAATTGTCGGGTGGTGAGCGGCAACGCCTGCACCTCTGTATGGTGCTGATGCGTAATCCGAATTTCTTAATCTTGGACGAGCCAACCAACGACCTCGATATTCCAACACTCAATGTACTTGAGGAGTACCTTCGGGCGTTCAAAGGCTGTCTGATTGTGGTCAGTCACGACCGTTATTTCATGGACAAGGTGGTCGACCACCTCTTCGTTTTCCGAGGTAATGGTGTTGTGGAGGACTTTCCTGGTAATTACACGCAGTTTCGTGAGCAGGGTGGGGTGTTGTCCGACTCAAATATGAAAGCAAAGTCGGATTCTGCTGTCTTGGAGAGAGCCAAGTCTGTAGAACAGCAGGGCAAAAAAACTACAACGGAACGCCCCCGAAAACTTTCTTTTAAGGAGAAACGGGAATTGGAAGAATTGGAGCAGCGTTTGCCTGCATTGGAGCAGGAGAAAGCCGCTCTTGAGGCGCAACTCTCTGGCGGTCTGACTGAGATGGATGCCATTGCTGCTGCTTCTGCCCGTTACGAGGAAGTGCAACGCCTTTTGGATGATGCCGAAATGCGCTGGCTCGAACTAAGTGAGATGAATAGCTTAAGTTCATATTAGAAGTGCGAAAAAACCATTCAGTTTAGGTGCGTAAAAATACACACTATAAGCCCCTAAAAG
>CAVFHY010000020.1:0-29892 GCA_963622445.1 Bacteroidaceae bacterium | reverse complement strand
GTGCTATGGGTGTGGTAAGGGGATACGACCGAGATTCGAGGCTGATTGTCCTATATTTTTCCTCAGTATGAATCAAGGCAAATTTTATAGATAAATCTGCCGATCGTGGGGCATTAAAGTACAGCGTTGAGCAATGTACTTGTATCCACCTTACATCGTCCCTGCATCCCTTGCTTATCCCTTGCTCATCCCTTGCTGTTTGAATACAGAGAATGGGAGAAAAAGAGCGACCTCGAAGTAAAGTCGCTCTTTTTTTGCCTCCTTGTGATAACGGAGGGAGGTATCGGATTAACTTGGAACCTAAAACATCCAAATGGTAGAGAGAATGCGGGTGGAGAGAGAGAGAGGCGGGCGGGAACAAGTGATCGTCGTATAGGGGACAGTGGGATAGACGGTGTTGGTCAAAACACAAACGCCATCCGATGCAAAAACCTCTACGGAACTATGGTCTATAACGAGGGTGATTTGCGTAGTTGTCGCAGAGGTCGTAGTTTCCGCAGTGGTTGTACCTTCTGTAATTCCTGCGGCTTGTGCGGAGAGGTCTGTGCGGAGGGGAGCGGAGAGCGTGGGTACGGCAAAATTGGGGCTGAAGAGGTAGGCACCCGAGGCGGCGGTACGGCGGGCAACGAGGCGGTCGTTGGCTACATCGACCACGAGCGTATAGTACTCGCCCAACTCGTTGGAGAGGGTAATCTCGGTGTTCTCGTCCAACGAAACCGTTAGGTTCGCCTGCCAAGCGTCGGGGGCGGATACTGTTATTTGCGTAGTTGCCGTAGTGTTCGCTACGCTTGTAGTTTGTGTGTCTATGTGGGTTTGCCAAGGGGATGCGATGGCATCGAGTTCGTGAGAGAGCGTTTGGGCGAGGTAGTACTGCCCGTTGCGCTGCACGAGCGATAGGTCACGGGGCAAGGTATAGGCACTACGCCAGGTCGTAGGCGGCACGAGTGTCGCATAGTCCCAGTTGTTCATCCACGCCATAAGGACATGGCGACCATCGGGAGCGTGGTCGAAAGTAACGCCTGCATAGCAGTCCATGCCGCCATCGAACCAGAGCGGATAGTCGTGCGAGTCGGGGACAAACATCGAGTTGGCGTCGAACGAGCCGACAAAATACATCATACCCGAATAGTTGTACTGACTGCCGGGGTTGGTCGAGAGCAGCAGAACCCATTTGCGCTCGCCGTCCACATCAAAAGGAATGAAGTCGCAACACTCCCATTGCCCTTGGTTGCAGGCGGCGCAGTCGGTCGAGAAGATGCCACGGAAGTTCCACGAGAGCAGGTTGGCTGATGTCCAGATCTCGATGCCGTGCTGGTAGCCACGGGCGATACCCATGATGTATTGGCGGGCTTGGTCGTCGTACACCACCTTGGGGTCACGGAACTCGGGCAAGGTGCTGCTCACCACGGGGTTGTCGGCATACTTGGTGAAAGTCATGCCGTGGTCGGTACTGACCGCAAGGCAAATCTGCTGCGCTGCACCCGCCGCAGTATAGAAAGCCAAAATGGCATCGCTGCCGAATCCTGCCACATTGGCGGTATCCAAGACAGAACAGCCGGAGAAAATAGCGCCCAAATCGTCGGGGACCAGCACCGTGGGACGCTCCGTCCAGTGCATAAGGTCGGTAGAGGTGGCGTGCCCCCAAGACATCTCCGAGAAATGCACCCCACCCGCTCCGTTGTGCGACGGGGTGTACTGGTAGTATAGATGCCATGTAGTGCCGTCGAAGACCAACCCGTTCGGGTCGTTCGACCAACTATGATGCACCGTATAATGCACCTGCGGACGGTACTGCTCAGGGCGAGTAGTGGCAGACGCCGTGTGCGTGTCGGGCACCACGGTGGTGTCGGGCGCAGGCGTAGGCGTCGGGGTATCGACAGGCGATGAGTCGCACGAGGCGAGTACTACGGCGAAGAGAGCGGGTAAGAAAAGGGCTATACGGGTGTTCATAGGGCTGACGAAGTTTTTTTGCTTAGTTTAGCGGTTGGCACATATAGGCAATGGCGTTGGAGGCGAGCAGCAGGATGTTGTCTTGATAGATATTGTTGACGGGGTAAGCACTGCGGTCGTCGGTGGTCGTATAGACAGGGCCGCCCGAAGCGTCCGTGCCCGACTGGCGGTAGGCCTTCATCGAGAACTCGCAACCGCCGTTGCCGATACAGAGTACACGCCCCCTGTATGCCGTCTGCCCTTGGCGTGCCTCCCAGATATTCAACTGCGACACCCACGAGGCCTGGCTGTCCCATGTGGCGAGCGGATAGATACCGTAGTAGTCGGTGAGCAGCGTATAGCAAATCTCCTTACGGGAATCACGCCCCGTCAGTTCGGCGGGATAGTCGAAAAAAACGCAGTTGTGGTCCTCTGTCCACCCAGGTCCTTTGACACGAATCAAACGATTGTCGCCCTCGGAATAGACGGTCATCCCACGGAACAGCGGGTGGGTGGAATGGTCCTTATTGACATACTCCAGACTGAGTTGCACGGACATCTGCCAATGGTCGGGATTGAGGCTCCCCACCCCACAGCCTATCGCTGCCGAATGGGACGAGATAGTGCCTTCGGGCAGGCGGCCGAGCGTCTCTATGAACGGTACGGCATGCCCCCACAAGATAAGGTTGCCGCCCTGCCTGTACCAATCGGCTATGACGGGGGCGGCCTCAGCCACAACAGACGGCAGGGTCAGCACATCGGACACATTGCCCGTCTCCACATCACGCAGCCAAAACAAGACCGCCAGCGTATCGAGCGAACCCTGCTGAATATCGCCGAAATAGAGGTAACGGCTATCGGGATAGGTGGCGTGGAACCATAGCCAAGCACTCGCCTCGTCGTCGTCGCCGTTGGCGATGAGTTGCTCGGGCGTGGCGTACTCGGAGAGGAAAGCCACCTGCGTTGCACGCGCTGGTACAAGCACCGAATCGGACGATATGATAGAATCAAGCGGCGTGGGCGTAGGCGTAGGCGAAGGCGGATTGACGGACTCGCTGCAGGAAGACAATGCGCAGAGGACAACGAACAAGGAACAATGCATAATGAACGATGAACCTTGCCGGAGGCGTGAGGCGGTGTGGTATAGGTGAGATAGTGGGGACATGGTATTTAGCGCAGGCGGTTGCCCGAAAAGTTATACAATGTGCCGTCGGGAGACTGGATGTAGAGTTGCCCGTCGCGGAGAATCTTGCGCGCCCCGCCCGCTGCCGTAGCAGCCGGCGTAACGAGGTCGGTGGAGGGAGAATAGTGCGTAATCTCGCCCAGTCCCCACGCCTGCATCGATTGGACGGTTGCCGTGCCGTTGAGCGCAAAGACCTCGCAGCCGTTCGCCGTATAGTCGTAGGGGAAGACACGGATGGAGGATGCGTAGCGGTCGTTGATGAAGATGTCGAGTATCGAATGGTCGAAATAGACATGGAGCGTACAATTGTCGCCATAGTTCAACCCGGACGGAATGGTCGCCCGATAGACGCCGTCGAAGACACCCGTGTCGTTGGGCTTGCGACCGATAGTGGTCATATCAACCACCAACTCCTGCGTACGGGGGTCGAGATAGACTTTCATAGCGCCGTAGTTATTCTTCAGAAGGTTGAAGCCGACAGCCACCGTATCGACACGGAACGACAGTTGCAACTCCACCGAGCGCCCCTCGATAGGCGACAGGCTCTCTGCCCCCGAAAGGGTAAAGTTGGTACGCTGCACGCTTTCCTCTGTACGGAGCGACCGCAGCCCCTCGTAAGGCTTCTGGCAGAGGTTGCCGTTGGCATCGAGGCTCAACTCACGGGGGAAAGAATAGAGGTGGGCATAGCCGAGCGTGTAGTTCAGCATAGAGGACGCACGGTCAGGCACGATACCCAGCGCAAGCGTCTTGCCGCCGTATTGAAAGATAGAGGGCGAAAGCATACCGTAGCCGTCGCGTGCCAAGCCCGACAACTCAAGCGTCAGAGGGTCGGACTGCGAGGGCTGGAAATGGCCGGCGGCATCGATGGTGCCGACCCAGTAGAG
Source organism: Bacteroidaceae bacterium (assembly GCA_963622445.1). GTDB lineage: Bacteria > Bacteroidota > Bacteroidia > Bacteroidales > Paludibacteraceae > Colicola. The sequence goes on along the minus strand of CAVFHY010000020.1, from coordinate 25,896 downwards.
GGTACGCACGCCGTAGGATGTGGAGAGCGGCGTAACAGTGAAGAGCCAACGGCCGTTGCCCATCGGTGTGACGGTAGGCATCTCCCAGAAGTTGCCCGCATCTGCCAAGCCGGAGGGAGCGAAGAAAGTATCACCGTCGCTGCTCCATTGCCCGTTCTCGTAGCGGTGGAGCGTGGCAATGCCCAGACCGTTGGCAGCGCACCCCACGATGAAATAGGGCTTGTCGTTGGCACGAAAATAGTACGGGTCACGGAAATCGTCGGGGAACGGACTGCGGATGGCAGGCGTGCCGAGTTTCTCCCACTGCCGCAAGTCGGCGTCCAAGGGGCGGGCAAGCATCAGTTCGCAGTGGGAATCGTTGACCGCCGAATAGAGGATATACGGCTCGTTGTTCGTGATGTCGGGGTCGGAAAAGACGCAACCCGACCAGCAGCCCTTGATGTCGTACGCCTCGGAGGGAGCGAGCGCCACCGGCTCTTCCGTCCAATGGCAGAGATCGGGCGAGGAGATATGCCCCCAGTGGAGGCGTGCCATATAGGGACCGTTGCCGTTCTTCTGGAAGAAGATATGCCAGCGGTTGTTGGCGAAATAGAGGCCGTGCGGCTCGTTTGTCCAGCCCTGCGAGGGCATACCGTGGTAGCGGGGACGCATCAGGTCGTGGGCGTAGGCGGAGATAGGAACGGACAACTGTACGGCGTTGGCGGGAGTTGGTTCGGGAGTGCTTCGGGGATCGTCCTTGATACCCGCATCGATTCGCACCTCGTCGATAAGGCCGTTGAAATAGTTGAGCGGGAAAATACCGTCGAGAATATCGGTGCGGGATTTGCCTATCAGGAGCGGCTCGGTGCCCAGCGTGGTCTCCAACCCGCAGCGTCGCTCGGAGAGCAGCGTGCCGTTGTCGTAGAGGCGTACTTTCTCCTCGTAGCAATCGATGGTCGCCACCAAGTGGTGCCATGTATTGCGGGCGAGGGTTTGGTCGGCGTCGCAAGTGATGAGCCAGCCCGCCGTATAGCAGCGGAAGCGAAGCCTCCCCGTGTCGCTCAACTCGAACGCAAAGCCCGTATGGAGGGAGTCGTTGATATTGCCCAATATGCCCGTATAGAGCGGATTCGCATAGTCGAGTGTAGCGGTGGACATCATCGGATAGGTCTCGATGGCGCACCAGAAAGACACCGTCATCTGCAGCAGCGCCGAATCGCGCATATTCGTACTCATACCGTTGGGGCGGATACCCGTGACAGGCACTTCGATGTAGGACGAATAGCCGTCCGTGCGCCACCCCTCCCCCACAGCGGCGGGGACACTCACTGCCTCCCGCTCGCCATGGACGGCAAAGGATTGCCCGCTGCCCAACTCCTGCACACGACCGTCACACACCTCCAACGGGAGATGGAACTGCGCCGAAGCAGAAAGCACGCCGAGCAGCAGAGGAACCAAAAACACAATCTTTTTCACTACTAACAAAACTAAAATAGTATTTAGTACAAAACCTTTTGGCCGTTTACGATGTAGAGCGAGCCGTGCTGCATAGCCTCGGGGGCAATACGCTCGCCCGTGAGGGTATAAACACCCGAACGGAGCGCATCGGCAGCCGTTGTAGAGAGCGAAGTAACCGGCGGTACGGGGGTGAGATAGGTCAGGATATTGCCCGTGAGCAACTCCACATTGGCAATATAGGTATTGGTGCTGCTGAACTGGTATGCCGCCAAGCCCATGGCAACGATATGTCCCTGCCAAGTGGTATCGGTATGGAAATCGACCAGCCCTGCCCCGAAATAGTCGCCGATCTGCCCCCATGTGCCGAGAGCCTCGCAGTTCCAGTCGTTCTGGAAATCGTAGAGACGCTGTACATCGCGGTTGTCGTAATGGGTGTCGCCCTTGCTCTCGTCGCGATAAAGGTCTTGCCAGAAGCAGTTGTTGTCGGAGCGGACATTGCCCGACATCAGGGCGTAAGTCTTCCACGCAAAACGAGCCTGGTCAACAGGCAGCCCTGCAAAAACAGCGTGGCTGCTATGGTCCACACGGGGCAAATCACCATCGATGCCATACACGGGATTGAGCGTCCAGTAGTCGGCTGCGTCGGTGCAGTGGTTGTAGCCGTTGGCCTGATAGGAGGGCGCATAGCCGATACGGCCGATGTGATAGACCAACAGGGTGGCCTGCTTGGAGAAATAGATATTCAGCCCCGCCTTGGCGTAGTCGCGAATTTTGATAATCGTGGCATCGTCGAAGCCGAGCGCACCGAGGTCGGCACCGATACGGTCGATATGAATCCAAAGCGTCTGTACAGAAGTATCCAGCCCGTTGCGGAGTTGCTCCATCGTGACAAAAACGCCCTTGTTCTGCTCCACATAGTTCTGCTCAAACCATACGGCGGCATTGAGTTCGGAATTAGGCTGATAGGTTACGCCGTCGAACTCGACAGACTCGGTGGGAATATCGGTATAGACGGAGATGTTGCCCGGAAGGAGGTAGGCAACTTGTGCGTTAAGCCCCATAGAAAGGATGGCTGCAATAGCAATAGAGAGATTTTTTTTCATGGGATTTTGCAATTTATACTATGTATTTTTAATTCGTAATTCTCAATTAGTCACGGAGGTAGTCCAGGATATTGGCGGTCAGTTTCTCAATCTGCGATTGGTACTGATTGCCCTCCTGATTCCACTCGTAGCAACCCAAGCCCAGAGCGACTATCTCGCCGTGGAAAGTGTCCTGCGCACTGAAGAGTGCAAAGCCGGGGAAAGAAAACTCGGTGTTCTGCCCCCAAGTGCCCAACACGGTGCAGTTGGTTGCCAACTCGAAGCCGCGCGTCTTGTCCGACCCCGAAGAGAAAGTAATAGAAGAGAGATTCCACATACAGTTGTGGTCCTCGTGGTGTCCCGCCGATGCCATAGGAAAGGTGGTGTACGAATAGCCGTTGTAAGAACCGAGCGTCAGTCCGTCGAAGAAACGGTGGCTGCGGTGGTCGTAGGTCTCGCCTATATAGGCGTTGAGCGTCCAAGGCTCTTCGCTCGTGCCGCCATCGCCGCTGCTAAACTCGTTGGGCGTGTACTGCTCTTCGATACGCCCGATACCCGCCAACAACTGCGTGGCGTGGCAGGAGAGGAACAAGCGTCCGCCCTCCTCGACATAGGTACGCAGCGACTGGCGGAAAGCGTCCTCGTTGAGTCCGCCCGTCAGGTTCTGCCAGCCGCGGCTCAGTCCGACACGGTCGATATGAATCCATAGAGCCGACATCTTGTCGAGGTCGAGCGCATCGCCGATATGCACGAATATGCCCTTTCCCTGTGCCACATACTGCGTGTCAAACCAGCGGGCGGCGGCTATCTCGTCGTCGTCGGGCAACTCGTCGATGCTGTTGGCGGTCAGCAGATAGCCCACATAGATAGGCTCATCGTAGGAGATATGCACTTGCACGCTGGTGCCGTTGGAGACCAGCCCGTTGCGGAAAAGCACCTTGACGGTATAGAGTATATCCTTGTTCGGCGTACAATGGCGAATGGTATAGGAGGTGGCTGCGCCGGCAATCTCGGTCGTCTCGGAGCCGTTCTTGATGACCTGCACGCCGCTCACACCGGTGGTGTCGCTCAGGTTCCATGCCAGCGTAACCGTGCGACCGTCCGCCGTATAGCGGAGGTTGGTTGCCTTGGGCAGGTTGGCGTTGGCAGCCTCCTGCAACTCAACGCTTTGGCAGGCGGAGAACAAGGTCGCCAGCCCCAGCAGGACGGAGAAAACTATCGTAGTGTGTTTCATATTGCTTTCTTTTGGATTATATTACGCATACAAACAGGATTACTCATACAAGCCATCGGCGGTGCGTACCTCGTCGATAGGCGTGGGGAAATAGACTTCGTCGTCGGTCAGGCTGGCACCCTTGTAGTAGGAGCGGAGCGTGGACTCGGTGGTGTAGTACCGGTTCATTACCTCCACCACATTGCCCCAACGGCAGAGGTCGAACCAGCGTTGTCCCTCCATGGCCAACTCCAGACGGCGCTCCATGCGGACGGCCTTGCGGGCATAGTCTTGCGTCCAGCCGCCGGACGGATACTCACCCACCTTGTAGGACGACACCATCGGGTCGACATCCACAGGCGAATAGTAAGCGTCCACCGAATTGGCTGCACGGGTACGGATCTCGTTGATAATCAGGCGTGCGCCATTGAGGTCTGCGCCTGTCTCGATGAGTGCTTCGGCTTTCAGCAGCAGAATGTCGGCATAGCGTAGGAAGATGAAGTTCAGCGAACTGGCACCCCACGGGAAACCTTGCACCATATCGCTCGACGACGGGTCGATAAGCCACTTCTTGCCGGAGTACTCGCCGTAGGTGTCGTAGGCACGGCACCACTTGCGAGTGTAGGTATGACCACGGAACGGCAGGCCGATACGCCCCATCGTGAAGTCGATACGAGGGTCGATGTTGCCCTTATAGCTGCCGCTCATGCTCTCGGCGGGAGCGACACTCTCGTCTATGTAAGGCAGTCCTTCGGCGTCCGTGCGGAAGCAGTTGGCCAGATTCTGCGAAGCCAAGAAGAAATCGTCGCCCGTGCCATAGAGGTTGCCGTCCGAATAGGTGGTGTTGAGCAGGTTCGACCAGTTGATCTGCCCGTATCCGCTTGTCACGGCGCACTGCATGGCGATGATGGACTCGTGGGTGTTGTTGAACGCCACCTTCGACATATCAAGGTAGTTGTCGTAGAGCGAGTACTTGCCCGAAGCGATAACGATATTGGCATATTGGATCACCCGCTGCCAGTCGCTCAGTTGTGCGCTGATTTTGACCAGCAGGGCGGCTGCCGTATAGCGGGAGAAGCGGGCGGGCGTGGGAGCGTCTTCGTTCATCATGCCGTACGCCTCCTCCAAGTCGAGTTGGAGCATACGCAGGATGCTGTCCTGCGAATAGACCATGTTGCTGACATGGCTCGGGTCGTCGTTCATAGTGAAATAGGGCACATGCTTGAAGATGCGAACCATATCAAAATAGTACCACGCACGGAGAATCTTCAACTCGCCCGTCATCTGGTCTTTGTTGGTTACATTCTCGGCGTCCTGCAGTGCCTTCATGGCCTTGTGCGCACGCGTGATACCGTAGAAGTTGTTCTGCCACTTGTTCTCGAGGCTGATGTTGTCGCTGTTGATATTGGCTACCTCCAGTTGGTGGATGTTCGACTCCATTGTGACAGCACCACCGCCCTTGTAGGCATCGTCGGAGCGCACATCGAATATCCAGTTGGTGCTGGGGCCTGCAAATGCCTCGTTGTTGCCAAAATAGTGGGCAGACAGGCCGGCATAGGCGGACACCAGCAAGCCGTCGATGGTCTCGTCGGTGAGTTGGTCGGCGGTGAACTGCCCGTAAGGACGGCGGTCGAGGAAATCCTCGCAGGAGGACAGACCCAAGGCAAGCACGAGCAGGATAGCGATATAGGAATGGTTTTTCATATTAGCGGTCGTTTTATGTAAATTTCATATCAGAAGGACATACTCAGCCCCATGGTGAAGTTGCGGGAGCGGGGGTACGGTGCATTATCCACACGCGAACCGTAGGTGCTGAGCGGCAGTTCGGGGTCCAGCCCCGTGTAGCGTGTCAGGGTGAAAATGTTCTCTATCTGGAAGTAGATATTCAGCCCCGTGGCGTGCATCGGTTTGCAGAGTTTCTCGGGGAAGTCGTAGCCCAACTTGATATACTTCATCTTCAGATACGAGCCGTCCTCGACATAGAAAGTGGAGAAGCGGGTCTCGTTGTTGTCGTCCGTCACGCTGACGGCTGGAATGGCGGTGTTCGTGTTCTCGGGCGTCCATGCGTTGAGAATATCACGCCCGCGGTTGGTACTGCTGCCACCGTAACTCATGAAGAGCAACTGCGACTTGGTGCGGTTGATGATGTCGAAGCCCAACTCGGAGGTGAAGAACATGCTCAGGCTGAAGCCTTTGTAGGCAAAGTCGAGGTTCAAGCCCAGGCTCAAGTCGGGATTCGGGTCGCCTATAATGCACTGGTCGTCCTCCGTAATGACGCCGTCGCCGTTGATGTCGCGGTAGCGGATACGCCCAAGCCCTTTGCCCTGCTGCACGGCGTGGTTGGCTACTTCCTCCTCGCTATTGAACAGTCCGTCAGCCACATAGCCGTAATAGACACCCATCGGCTGCCCGACCATAAGGCGTACATCGCCGCCGATGGTATTCTGGAAATCGTTGAGTTTGATGACCTCGTTCTTGTAGTGGCTCAGGTTGAAACTGCCGCCCCACGAAAAGCCGTTGTAGTCGGGGCTGTGGTAGTCGAGATTCAACTCCACACCCATATTGCGCATATCGCCCGTATTGGCGTAGTAACTGGCACCCTCGCCCGCTGTGGAAAGCACGGGCGGCACGGTAATCATGTCCTTGGTGGTCTTGAGATACCAGTCGAGGTTCATGGTGAGCGAATTGTTGAAGAAGCCCAGATCCAAGCCGACATTGGTCTGCGTGGTGGTCTCCCACTTCAAATCCTTGTTGCCCGTTGATGCCAGCACGATACCCGCAACCGCTGTGGTATCGGTGGCGTTGATGTCGTAGTAGGCATTGTCGGCGTAGGCGTAAGTGCTGTACGACGCATAGTTATTGCCTATAGCGGCGTTACCGTTCTGTCCCCAACTGACACGGATCTTACCGTCGGTGAGATAGTTGTTCTCGGGGAAGAAACTCTCAGCCGTGAAGCGCCATGCGGCAGAGAATGCGGGGAACCACCCCGAGTTGTGTCCGCGCGCCAGGCGGCTGGTCGCATCCCGACGCACCGTGGCGCTGAGCAGGTAGCGGTCGTGGTAGTTGTAATCCACCTTGCCGAAGACGGAGAAAAGTGCCCAAGTCTGTATGTCGCCGCCGTTGGTGGCCGTTGTCTTGTCGCCCGAGCCGATCGTCATGAAGTGGGTATCCTCGAAAGCGTAGTTCTGGCGGCTGGCACCAATCGAGTTGTACTTATAACTGATGGCCTCCGTACCGAGCAGAGCGTCGAAATGGTGGTCGCCCCATACATTATGATAGGTGGCGGTGTTCGTCCAAGTCCAGGTGTCGCCCTCGCCGTAGTTCTTGCTCACGCTGTTCATATCGGTAGCGTTGGTGCGGCGGCCCAACGACTGGTTGTTGTACTGCACATGCTCGATACCGATATTGCTCTTCAGGTTCAAGCCCTTAACCCACGGATTGATTTCGAGGTAGGCATTGCCGAAGATACGCCAACTGTTGTTGGTGTTGTCCTTGCCGTTGTAGATCTGCTGCACGGGGTTGGCTATATCGGACTTGGCGAGCGTGAGCGGACTGGTGAAGTTGCCGTCGGCGTCATAGACGGGAATGGCAGGGTGCTGGCGCATGGCCATGAAAGGAATACCGTTGTCCGACCCCGTGCTGTAGCCGTTGTCGCCCCACTTGGCAATCATCAGGTTCTCACCCACTTTGACCCATTTGCCGATATTGAAATTGGAGTTGACACGCACCGAGTACCGCTCGAAATAACTCTCGCGTATCAGACCGTCCTGATTCATATAGTTGCCCGAGAAATAGACATTGCCTTTCTCCGAACTGTATGCCACGCTCGCATTCACATTGTGCGTCCAGGCGGTGTGATAGACGGCGTCTTGCCAATCCGTGCCGTCGGAGGAATGTACCTTGCCCTCTTCGTCGAGATACTCACGCACTACGGGTTGCCCGTTGACTTCGTTGTAGAGCGGATGGGTAGGCGTGATACCTGCGTTCAGGTTGGCCTGCCAATACATCTGCCCCCATTCCTCGGTGTTGAGCATACTGTAGGTGTTGGCCACGGTCTGCGCTGTAGCCGAGTAGCCGAGATTGACCGACAGACGGTCTTTCTTGGCGGACTTGGTCGTTATGATAATCACGCCGTTGGCGGCACGCGAACCGTAGATACTTGCCGAAGCCGCATCCTTGAGTACCTGCATCGAGGCAATATCCGATGGGTTGAGCGAGTTCATGTTTTCCGTGGTCGGCACACCGTCTATGATGTAGAGCGGCTCGCAGGAGTTCATCGTACCCATACCACGGATACGGATGCTGCTGCCGCCAGAACCCGGGGCGGCGTCGGTTGTAATCTGTACACCAGGCAGGCGTCCTTGAATGCTGCTGACCATGTTGGCATTGCTCTCCGACATCGTTTTGTTCATATCCAGCACCGATACCGCACCCGTCAGGTCGGCTTTGCGCTGCGAGGTATAGCCCGTAACGACCAACTCCTCAAGTTGTTCGGTCGCCTCAGCGAGAACGATATGCATGACAGGTTGCGCCTTCAGGGTCTGCTCGGTATATCCTATGTAGGAGATTTGGAGCAGTGCACCGTCGGCTACAGTCAGCGAGAAATTGCCATCGAAGTCGGTAATCGTACCGTTTTGTGTACCTTTCTCGAGGATAGACACACCTATCAGCGGTTCGGAGGTCGTCTTGTCAGCCACCGTACCGGTCACAGAGACAGTCTGCGCAGAGGCAGTCGCAGCAAGAAACAAAAGACTGCACACAGAGCATAGGATACACCGGGAAAAATGTTTCATGGGTATTCGGATTAAAAGTCAGCGCAAAAGTACTGTAAAACCCCGAGATAGACTGCAACAAATGTTCCAACTAATAGAACATTTGTTGCATTGTCAAGCCTCTGCAACCCCATTCGCCCTATTGGTCTTATAGATAGAGTTGAGAGTTGAGAGTGGATAGTTGATAGTTGATAGTTGAGAGTTGATAGTTGATAGTAGTGGATAGTTGATAGTTGAGAGTTGAGAGTTGAGAGTTGATAGTAGTTGAAAGTGGATAGTTAATAGTGGATAGTAGTTGGTAGTTGATAGTTGAAAGTTGATAGTTGATAGTAGTTGAGAGTTGATAGTAGTTGAAAGATGAGAGATGAGAGTGGATAGATAATAGAAAAAGGAAAGCGACCACTCGGACGAGCAGTCGCTTTGTGGTACCTCTTGGAGTTGAACCAAGGACACATGGATTTTCAGTCCATTGCTCTACCACCTGAGCTAAGGTACCTTGCGCTTTCCGTACTGTCTCTTTGCCCAAAATATAGGGCTATTGGCGAAAAGCGAGTGCAAAGGTACTGCTTTTTTCCGAACTGACCAAATGTTTGCGCTTTTTTTTACACTTTTTCTTCTTTTCTTTTCGTGAATACCTTATATATCATATATTTAGCGTACCTTTGTGCTGGGTTCCCCGTAGCAGGGAATTCAGGAGTGAGGGTGTTGTGCTTTCTATCCATTCGTGGTAATGTTACTTATTCATTGTCTTATATGACCATCGAACCCATTGCAACAGCGAAGAACGACTTTACTGGCAAGTTCGGCATACCACGGCAGGCGTGGCAAACCGAACATATCGAAACACGCATTGTGTTCCTGCCGCCCTACCGTGTGCGGGAGGCACTGCGGGGCATAGAGGAGTACTCGCATCTCTGGCTCATCTGGGGATTTCACGCCAACGCTACGGACAATGCAGCGCAGCCCCCCGCTTTCACTCCCACCGTGCGTCCGCCGCGCTTGGGCGGCAACAAGCGTATGGGGGTCTTTGCCACCCGTTCCCCTTTCCGTCCGAATGGTCTGGGGTTGAGCAGCGTACGCCTGTTGCGTATCGAAGAAACACCAGAGGAAGGCTGCGTGCTTGTCGTGTCGGGGGCAGACCTGCTGGACGGGACGCCTATATACGACATCAAGCCCTACCTCTCGTATTCCGATGCGCACCCCGATGCCCGCAACGGCTTTGGCGAGGCGACCAAAGACTATCGCCTGCAGGTGGAGTTGCCCCCTACTCTACGCACGGCGGCGCAAGCGGCGCGATACAATATCGAGGGGCTGTGCGAGGTGCTGTCGCAAGACCCCCGTCCGGCGTACCAACACGATGCAGGGCGTGTCTATCGGTTGGACTTTGCAGGGCGCACCGTGTCGTTTACGGTAGCCGAAACCGCCGAAAGCCAAAGCGGCACCGTACAGATACAAGCCATCTCTGGACTGGACAGAACCGAACCAAACTGATCTCGGGACGAAATCACATAGACTTACAGGCAAGGGATGAACAAGGGATAGAAAGAAAAAAGCCGTACCTATTTGTATATATGAAAAAAAATGCGTACTTTTGCGCAATACTTTTTCGGTTGCTGACCTAAATTCATTAGTAGAGAAGCCCCAAGCGCATGGTATGGTCCGAAACCCAGGGCACCCCCCCTTTGCGCAAATGATGCCTGTTATGTCCAAACCCATAAAATCATAGCCTTATGAAAAAGCTTTGTACTCTCACACTCCTCTCCATTTGCATGGTATGCAATATGGCAATGGTCGTTCACGCACAAGACGACTGCTCACCACTCCTCTACACGCGTGCCTTCACCGATTGCACGGAGGGAGACTTCACTATCTTTAGCGAGACAGGCGATTACCTGCGTTGGAAAGCGAATTCTTACGGTGCGGTTATCAATGGCTACAACAGTAGCGACAACGAGAGTGATTGGCTCATCTCGCCAGCCTTTGCATTAGCAGGCTATGAATCCGCCACACTCACTTTCTATCACCAACTCTATAAAGCCACCGACACCACCGATGTAGGGCAGTTTGTCAAACTGTTGGCGACAACTATGGAGCCAAGTGTTATTACGGCATGGACACAGGGCAATGCCACGATTGCAGATGGTGTATGGGCAGAACTGCCCATCTCTGCTTATGGTATATCCGAGTATAAGAAAGTGGAGGTGTCTATTCCGGCTTCCCTGCTGACGGATAGTGTGCGTTTCGCTTTCCACTATATCTCCGACCCTAATGACACGACACGTGCTTACTATTGGGAGATAAAAGACTTCTCGGTATCCGCTACCTGTGCAGACGGAGCAACGCAAACCTCTGTCAATCCAAACTTGCCTATCGCCAACTTGTTCTATGACTTCGACGGCGACGGGTACAAAGAGGCAGCGTATATCTACGGCAGCAAATTCTATACCACCTCCAACTACGCCAACTATTTTGCGGCAACAGAGCGTTTGGATAATTGGAGTACCAATGTTTTCTTAGTGGGTTACGGCCTAAACTACATTGAGGACATCAATGGTGATGGCATCATGGATTTTGTAGCCACCAACAACGCACAGGATCAATACGCCAGCATTGCTTTCTCTCAGTCCGACGGTACTTTTACCCAGCAAAACAAAAGCATCAGTGCTACCAATATGGATATCAACTGTGACGGGCGTATCGACTATATCCGCATGAGTTCCAACGGCACCAACCCGAGTCTCTTTATCAATCTCCGCCAAGCCGACGGCTCTTTCGTAGAACAAGCCATGCAACTCATGACCAAAGAGGAATACGAGGCGCAGTTCGACCCTAACGCATGGGGCTCTACCACTGTACAGGAATGGAACGGACTTATCGGCGCCACCGTACCGAATACAGGAGCTACTTTCAGCGGCGCATCCTTGGCGCGTGCACCGCAGCGGCACAGCCCCGCTGTACAGCAAGCGCAGGGCATCGGGCAGAAAGTCTATGCCCCCACCAAAGTGCTTGACCTCAATGCAGACGGACTGATGGACCTTATTGATGAAGCGAACGGAACCATTTACTACAACATGGGCGACGGCAAATGGATATACACCGCTACTAATGGGGCTGTCTTCACGGCGGACTTCAATGGCGATGGCATACAAGACTTCGTCTTCCCCGGTGCGAAACTGCAGACCGCTATTTATCAAGGGAATGGCGAGTTCAAGGTTACCACACTCTACGAGAACATCCAAGTGGACGACGACATCTACTGCTACGACTTCGACCACGATGGCGATGTGGATATCCTCGTTACCTTCTCCGCACCACGCAACAATACCGGCTATGCCTACACGATGTTCTTCCGCAACGACGGAAAAGGTAACTTCACGCAACTCGAGGAGCAGGACTATGGAGACAACAACCTCTATTTCTCCAATTGCCAAGACATCAATGGCGACGGCTACTACGACTTGCTTGCTTTCCGCGGAGAGTATAGTTGCTATAAAGGCGATTGCAGTTTAAGCGAAGGCACACCCGACATCGTTTGGCTGCAAGGGAAAGCCGATATGACCTTTGCCGAACCGCAAGTACTCTACACGCTTGGCAAGAATTATGGAAGCAGTTTAGGTTCTGTCCGTATCAATGCCGAAGACCTCGATAATGATGGTATTATGGAGATATGGGTGGATGGCGTATCCGGTAGCGACAACCCGCTTATTATCCATAAGCCTGTTGCCACCGCCAACACAGCACCCACAGCACCTGCCAAACCGGAACTGTCTTACAGCGACGGCATACTGACTGTCAACTGGGGCAACGGTGCCGATGCCGAAACGGCCACGGCAGACCTCACCTATGCGCTGCGGGTAGGCACTGCCGCCGGCAAACAAGATATACTGCACGCACACGCCAATGCCGACGGCTCGCGACGCAACTACTTGGACGGGAACATGGGCAAATACCATACCTACACCCTTGACTTGTCTTCCTATCCTGCCGGTACTATCTATGTAGCCGTACAAACCGTCGATGCACAGCACCTCGGTTCGGTATGGAGCGAAGAGGCTACTATCGAACATACGGCATTGCCCGTCAGTTTCACTCTCAGCAGCACAACAATAGGAAAGGGTAAGGCACTCACTGCTACTTTCACGCCTACCGGCGAGGGCTACACCCACCAATGGACGGCGCAAGACGGTATCTGCACTGCCACGACCAACAGCACCGTACAGATCACTTTCTCTGCGGCAGGCGATAAAGTTATTACCCATACTCTCACCGCTCCCGACGGACGCACCGCACAAGCCACACAGACCATTACCGTCATGCCCAATAGCACGGACGATGCCATCGAACTGACAAGCGACCGATACAACATGCTGTCCGGTCAATATAACGGCTATGAAATGAACGACTACAACTTCGACGGCTATCTGGATATTACATCTTCTTCCGATAATGTGGTGTACAAAGGCGACGCTAACTATGCCTTCACCAAAGCCGGCGGTATATGGAACACGGGTCTCACGATTCCCTACTGCTTCTGGTTCGACTGGACACACAACGGGGCGGCAGACCTCTTGGTAACAGCTACCGGATACGATGAGTTGGGGTATTATCTGCCGCATAACGGCACCAACAATCTCACGGGCAAGAAGACTGACGACAATATCAAAAAGTACTCGCTTAATGGCAATACGGATATTTACGACTACTGCAAGGTGGACTACAACCACAACGGATACTATGATATACCTATAATTGAGTACTCCTCGACGGATGGTATCGGGAATATCTATTTCCTGTCCTACGACGGCGAGAGTTTTGTGCGTCAAGAGAAGCAATATAACATACAGACGGATGACGACCGCAGGCGCTTCAATGATGTCTTATTAGCATATTATAGCGAAACTTTCTACATTGACTTTGACCACGACGGCTTTATCGACATCGCTGGTCTGTATGCCAATCCCAATGTCAGCACCTACAAAACCGCCTACAAGGGTATGGTTGTTTTCCTAAACAAAGGCAACTTTACCTTCGAGCAAGTTTTCATTCCCTTTGCACAAGAGATAGCCAGTCCTGCAACGACGGATTACAACTACAAGCACGACATGCAGAACGCCCGCCTCATCGACTTCAACAATGACGGGTACTACGACATCTTCGCTTGCCGTTATGCAGACGGTGCTCCCTATATCCTTTGGAACAACCGGAACCAATCTTTCTCTGCACCTGACCTGTTGCCGCTTGGAGAGTTGTCGACATTTTATGTGGACCGATATGGCTTCTCGGATATATACCAATTTGCCGACCTCGACAACAATGGCTATATCGATATCATCTCCCTGCAACCCAATCCCAAGATGGGCGAGAATGTCAACAATGTCTATGTCCACTACATGGGCGAGAGCGGTGTCGTACAACAAGGCTTCCTGCTGCCGAGAGAGGCCACAATAGCCTATTCCTATCTACGCGACTTTGCCGCCAATGGGATGGCGTTAGTAGTAGCACAAGAAGACGATTACGGTTACGCCAGGGAACCTTACCTCTATCCTGTTACCGGTATCGACAACCAACGCCCGTCTGCGCCTACCGGACTGCGTGCCGTACAAACCGACGAGGGGCTGCTCATCGAATGGAACGCGGCACAAGACGACCACACACCTGCCGCACAGATGCGCTACAACCTATCCGTGAAGCGGGCAGGACAATCGGGCAACGGTGCCTACCTCATCTCGCCGCAGAACGCAGGCAACGCCAACGCTGCCTATATGCCCGAGTATCACTACCTATCCGCCACACGCTTCCTCATCCCGCAAACCGAAATAGAGGTGGGCGACTACGAGATAACAATCCAGGCACTCGACCTGCAGAATAAACTGAGTCTGTTCTCCGACACCATTACCACCCATGTGGCTTCCGTTAGTCAGATAACGGCTCCTACCTCCGTGTGCCTTTTCGACCAAGCCACCTTCACCTACACGGGCACACAGCAGTCCGCTACGCCCGAATGGGACTTCGACGGCGGTATCATCGACAGCGGCACGGGCTATGGCCCCTATCAAGTGCATTGGACAACAGCAGGCACCAAGACCGTCCGTCTTACTATCCATGCGGAGACGACCCAGCGTATGCTCTATGTCGAGGAATACACCTCCGACTACACCCTGCCTACCTACTACATCAACAACGCCACCACGACATTAGACTTACCTGCCGATGCCGCCTGCACATGGTATGCCCGCTATGCCGGCGACGCCGACTATGCACCTGTCAGCACCTTTGCAGGCGTGATAGACATCGAGGGCAACCGCCTTACCTTGAACAAGCCTGCGGGTAGCGAGGACCTATTCTTGCAACTCACACTCACCAACAGCAGTGGTTGCGAGACGACCATACAGCAGCGTATGCAGGTCATCGAGCAAGACCAACTGCCGCAACTGACCATCGTTACCCCGAATGCAGAGGGAAAGAATGTGTTGACATGGGATGCAGCCGCATACTCTTACCTTACAGACATCCGTGTTTATAAGGAGACGAACCAACGCAACCGGTTTGCCGAATTGTCTACCGTAGCCGCTGCCACAGGTACTTATACCGACAATACCTCCAACGCCTCCACCAAAGCCGAGCGTTACTGCATAGCGGGTGTACTGCCCGATGGTACACTCACGCCGCAGAGCAACCCGCACCAAACGCTCCATCTTACTATTAACCGGGGCATACAGGACAACACATGGAACTTGTTGTGGAACAACTACATCGGTGCAGAAGTGGTGTCGTACAATATCCTGCGAGGTACGACTGCTGACGAACTGACGCTGCTCACCACAATCAGCAGTAGCAACACCTCTTACACAGACCTCACCCCGGACGACAGCAAGCCATACTACGCAATAGAGTATATACTCGATAGTGATGAATCGACCTCTGCTCCGGCAAGGCGAGTTGCGCAACGCACACAAGCCACACTGCGAGGCACATCGAATGTAGTGAATAGCACGGCAGCACGCACCATCGTCTATGCGGAACGACTGTCTATTCTGTCGGCAAACGGTGCGTATGCCACCACCGCCGACAAGCCTTCGCTGTTCCTCTATGCGGAGATATTCCCCACCAACGCCACCTACAAGACCGTGCGGTGGGAGATAACCCGTGGTACGGACCTCGCTACCATTGACGCTAACGGACTGCTCACTGCTGTTACTCCGAACAACGGAGGCACTGTCACTGTCTGTGCTACGACTGCCGACGGAACGAACCTCTCTGCTACGCGACAAATACAGATAGCCGCTATCAGCGGTGGCGGTAGCGGCGACGATGATGACGATCCCGTCAAAGACTACACACCTACGAATCTGCAGAGTACGGTCAATGGCAATACGGTCTACCTCTCATGGGAAGCAAAAGATATTGCCCCACGCTATCTGTTTACCGTCACACGCATCGCTACGGGCAAGGAGGTAGCCTCCGGTCTTGTCAGCAGCACGGCAGCCTCTTGCACCATCGATGAGGCAGGCGAGTACCAATGGTGTGTAGTCGCCGAAGACGAGAACCTCCATGTGATATCCACTGTTTCGTGCAATACTTTCATTGTCAACGCCACTGCCATAGAAGACATCACCGCCCCGCAACCCGCTGTGCAGAAAGTCCTCCGTAACGAACAAGTTCTCATTCTCCGCAACCACAAGACATACACCCTCCTCGGTACCGAACTGTAATCTCGGAACAGTACGCACAGATTGGCAAATCATACTTAAATGATGCCTAAATGACGCCTATGCCATACTTAAATAATACATACATGATGCGTAAATCATACTTAAATGATGCGTACTGCCAGTTCGCATAATCACCATTCTTGAGAGGCGCAACGCACGATTTTTCGGTCAAAAAAGAGAAAATAATTTGCCTATATGGAAAAATTATTGTATCTTTGCACGATTTTTCGCGTGGAGTAGAGGACATTTTTGCGGAGGAATCTGCCTATGCTGCTGTATATCAGCGGCGTAGGGCTTGCGCACAAACGCAAAGCACAGCCCACGGCGAACGCAAGAGAAAGAAAGCAAAAACGGGGTGAGATAGAGAGGATAGAGAGGCTTGGCGGTAGAGAAAAGCAAAGAAAATCGGAGCATGACGCCATGCTTACTGGAATCAGAAAATAATAAATAATAAATACAATGTCAAAGATTTGTCAAATTACAGGCAAGAAAGCCATGGGTGGATGCAATGTGTCTCACTCGAAGCGCCACACAAAGCGCACCTTCGATGTGAACCTGTTCCGCCGCAAGTTCTACTGGGTAGAACAAGACACATGGATCGAGTTGAACGTGAGTGCAGCCGGTCTGAGAACTATTAACAAAATCGGTTTGGATGCTGCACTGAAGCAGGCTGCCGAAAAAGGGTATCTTTACGAATAATACGGAGGCAAGACAATGGCAAAGAAATCAAAAGAGGCACGCGTACAAGTAATTCTTGAGTGCACAGAGCAGAAAGCCAGCGGCGTTCCCGGAATGTCTCGCTACATTACGACCAAGAATCGTAAGAACACTCCCGACCGTTTGGAACTCAAAAAGTACAATCCCTTCTTGAAGAAGTACACGATTCACAAGGAGATTAAGTAATTAACCAATTAAAAGGAAAGGCGTAGAACTATGGCAAAGAAAGCGGTCGCTACCTTCAAGACTGACAACTCCGGTCGTGCACACACCAAGTGCATCAAGATGGTTAAGTCTCCTAAGACAGGTGCATATTTCTTCCAGGAGGAAATCGTTCCGAACGAGAATGTAAAGGAATTCTTTAAGTAATTGTTCGAGTAGTCCGTGTTCTCCACAGCGAGCGGCAAGGAACTACAAGAAATAATCGGTAGAACGGGCTGTTTGTTTCGGCAAACAGCCCGTTCTGTCTTGTTATGTTGTGTTTTGTTGTGTTTAGTCGCACAGCTGGACACGAAACGCTATATTCTTTTTCTGCACAGATTTGGAAATATCAACTATTTGCACTACCTTTGTAGCAGGTTTTCTGTAGCAAGTTTTCAAAAGTCTATTTTAGTAATCTATTTTTTCAGTAGCCCATTTTCAGTACTCATTGTCAGTAGTGTAATAGTCTCTTTTTAGTAGTATCATCTCAGTAACCTCTATTTTAGGACGCTATTCAATGGCTGAAAAGAGGATTCAATAAAGAATAACAACATCCTATTTATATGGAAAAGAACAGTAAAATTTATGTAGCAGGACACAGAGGCATGGTAGGGAGTGCCATCGTGCGTGAACTTGGGCGACAAGGATACACGAACATACTTACACGCACCCACAACGAGTTGGACCTCTGCCGACAGGATAGCGTAGAGGCTTTCTTCCAAGAGGAAAAGCCTGAGTATGTATTTCTTGCGGCTGCCAAAGTAGGCGGGATTGTGGCGAACGAGAGTGCGCTCGCCGACTTCATGTACGACAATATGATTCTCGAGATGAATGTGATTCACGCGGCTTGGCAAAACGGCTGCAAGAAGTTGGAATTCCTTGGGTCGAGTTGTATCTATCCGCGCCTCGCTCCACAGCCTATGACGGAGGATTGTCTGCTGACGGGTGCGCTCGAAAAGACCAACGAAGCATACGCACTGGCGAAAATATCGGGACTCAAATACTGCGAGTTCCTCAACCGACAGTACGGGACAGACTACATCTCCGTCATGCCTACCAACCTGTATGGTCCCAACGACAATTATCATCCCGAACACTCCCATGTGTTGCCTGCGCTGATACGCCGTTTCCACGAAGCCAAAGAGAACGGCGCCGAGTGCGTCACCTGCTGGGGTGACGGGTCTCCGCTGCGGGAGTTCCTCTATGTGGACGACTTGGCAAACCTGTGCGTCTTCCTGATGAACCACTATTCGGGCAACGAGACTGTCAATGCGGGGACAGGCAAAGAACTGACTATCAAAGAACTGACAGAACTTGTGGCCAAAGTGGTCGGCTATACGGGACGCATCGAATGGGACACCACCCGCCCGAACGGTACGCCTCGAAAACTGCTGGATGTGTCGAAAGCGACGGCACTAGGCTGGACATACCGCACCGAACTGGAGGAAGGCATTCGGCTTACCTACGACGACTTTCTCCACAATCCCATGCGTGCGGAACGATAGCCGAAAGACTACCGAAGAATGGACTTGCCTCCGGTGGAGGATTTACCTGTATTCAAAAGTGAACTAACTTTGGGGCAAGGCAACCGCACCAAAATCAGTAAGAGAGTTATATGGCGCATAGTGCGAATAGGGTGTTTGCGAAGGTGCTATCCTATTCAGGAGACACGGGGGGCGGTATCTTGTATAAATGGGTGCTATTTAGTGGCATAACTATTGCCTGTCTCGTTGTTTATTGTATCTTTGTATAGTGGAATATATACATAGTATATTCACCAATAATAAACTCAACCTATATAAATCATAGGATGCCATTAGATAAAAACAAAACACGTCGTTTCCTAGTCTTGGACAGATGCTTTGCAGACCAACACAAAAAGTATTTTGTGGAAGACCTGCAGGGTGCTTGCCGCAAAGCGCTTGAGGAGGCAGGCATGGAGCATCCGGATGTCTCGCGGCGCACCATATTGAATGATATCGCAGAGATGGAATGTAATCGGGATTGGAATGTGGAGTTGCTTCCTCCTGAGCAATCGCGCGATGGCAAACGTCGTTTTTACCGCTATGCCGATCCTGATTTCTCTATCTGGAAACTCGACCTCAATGAAGAGCAATTGCTGCAATTGAAATCCGTCTTGCTGATGCTGCGGCAATTCCAAAACTTTCCGCAGTATGATATGGTTGAGGACATTATTTCGCAATTGGAAGATAAGTACAAGTTTTCTTTAGGACAGACGGATGGTGTTGTCGCTTTCGAGGCGAATGACAACATTGATGCGATTAAACACTTTGGTACATTGTTCTCTGCAATTGTTAACGAGCAGGTGATACGCATTATGTATCAGCCGTTTGGCAAACCTACACGCGAACATATAGTGTATCCCTACTATCTAAAGCAGTACAATCGTCGTTGGTTCCTATTTGGGAAAATCAAAGAAAATCAATATGCCGGTATCGCATGCCTTGCCTTGGATCGTATTCTCCATATTGAGCCTACGGCAGACAAATATATTGCTGCAAACATAGATTTTACAGAGTATTTTGAAGACTTGATGGGTGTTACCAATAGCGAAGAACCGGCTGAGAAGATTGTTTTGGAGTTCACCCGCAGCCGATTCCCTTATGTCGTATCAAAACCTTTGCACCCTTCGCAGAGAATCATCGACAAAGACAAATGCCAAATCAGCATTGAGGTAAAGCCGACAAAGGAACTATACCAATGTCTGCTATCCTTTGGAGCCGACGTACAAGTACTTTCGCCCAAGAGTGTAGAACAGACAATGCAAACGGAAATCGAAAAAATGATACAAAGATATTCACCTGTGCAGAAACCTTGCACAGAATAGCGGTACTTTTGCACCATCAAATAAAACAATATGAATATATACGATTTGTTTCATAATAACATAAAGTCAGAGTACGTTTTGCTCTTTGATTTGGATGGGACACTATTGGATACAGATATGGCGAACAATTGTGCTTATGAGTATGCATTATATAAAATCACTGGACAAAGTGATTATGCTGCATTAAGTGGCTTACGTCGTATTACACGGAAAGATGTGGCAGTATTAGATGGTGTGGGTACTAAGCAATTAGAGGATATTATCAATATGAAACAAGATGACTATGAGTACCAACTACGTCAAGGACGGACGATGCCATTTATTACTGAAGACATACTTAAGCGGTCATATATGAACCACAAGTGTTTTCTCATAACTTCTGCAGATAAAAACCGAGCAGAAAAACTCATACAATACTATCAACTACAACGATATTTTCAGGATATCATTTTTGTAAATTCGGATGATAAGTATAAGGATATTTCCACGAAACTTAGTACGGATGTTACCAAAATCATCTTATTCGAGAATGACCCAAAAGCCATAGAAAACGCATTCCACCATGGAGTCCTAAAAGAGCACATGGTTAATATTAGTGATAGCACCTTGAAGAAACACATCATTCGACAAAATAATTTTCTTCGGCATGATACATTGGCTTTTTATCACATGTGTTATATGGGGTATGGAAAACCGAACAATCCTGATTTTATCAACGATTTGAAGAATCAGTTTAGAAATGTAGAAATAGAACAACTAAAATCTGCAGCCAACACATTGGTAAAATACTTAGTTCTCGGCATAGATACTATTTATAACATATTGGAAAAAGAAGAGTTAGTTGTTATTGCCATCCCACGTGCAAAATCCGAAGATGAATATCATAAAACTCAGCAATTGTTTAGACAAGGAATTAGTTATAGCGTGAACTGGCTTCGTGAAAATAGACATTTGAATCTTATTAATGGTTCACATTTCATCATTCGTCATACGAACACCAAGACTACGCATCTTTCCAAGTGCCAAACAATAGTAAATGATGGTGAAATGCCTTATGTTGGTATCACGCATGATACCTGTAATATCTCAGATGATGTTGTAGGTAAGGACATCTTGCTTATTGATGACATATACACCAAGAATGTCAATATTGACGAAGATGCCATTCAAGCGTTGTATGATGAAGGAGCGAGATCTGTTACATTTTATTCAATTTGTAGGACATATAAAAAGTAAGTATGAAGTATACGCAAAATAGCATAAACATTCTTTCTGCCATTCAATACAAAGGTATAGGAGCCGCTTGGATAGTTTCCAATTGGCGTAAAGGATTGACAGATAAACAAATCGTGGAGATGATTAATCAATCTGCAAAAGGGGAATCTACATCAGAACACGAATTTGCTATCATTCGTCAAAATATAATACAACACATAAACACACAAACAGATTACGTAGATGGTGTGATTGGATGGTTAGATGAGGATTATCCATATTGTAGAGGAAATATAAAGAAAAGCGATTCTCCAGTAGTACTTTTTTATAAGGGTGATTTTCAACTTTTAAGTGCTGCCTACAACAATATAGCAGTAATAGGTGTTCTTAATCCGGAAGAAACAATCGTACAACGAGAAAAGATGATGGTTTCTTCACTTCTAAAACATAATTATGTAATTGTAAGTGGGTTAGCATATGGGTGTGATTCTATAGCACACAAACAGGCTTTAGAGGAAGGAGGGAGAACAATAGCAATACTTCCGTCGACTCTCAGCAACATATTGCCAACGCAACACAGAGATTTGGCTTTTCAAATTGTACGACAGGGAGGGCTTCTCATTACGGAATATATGGAAGAACCAAAGTCACAATTAGAAATGAGAGGTCGTTATCAAAAACGCGATAGGTTACAGGCTATATTTAGCGATGCCATCATTCTTACTGCCAGTTACGATATAAACAGCGAAGGAAATGACTGCGGTTCTCGTTTAGCAATGGAGTATGCAAGACAATATCGGATTCCAAGATATGTAATGTATAATGAAATCACTGATAGTTCAAATCCACAATTTGCACTAAACAGGAGAGTCTTGCATGAAGGCGAGACTATGGTCCTTACACAAAATAAAATATCCAAACTAATACAACACCCTGTTTCTCAATTAGGGCTATTCTAAGTAGATTGTATTTTCTATGCAGAAACCTTGCACAGAAACACCGTAATTTTGCACCGTCAAACAAAAACAAGTGCTCTTTGGCATACTGATTCTATGAAATTTTGAACACTCCTCTTCGGAGGGGTACGTCCGACGCATTCGTCGGATGTCCGGCTTCGGTCGGAAAGCCAATGTTTGGCGTGTTTCGAGTACGACTCTGTGCAATAATCTCCGATTATTGGGGTTCAGAACTTAATTGTATTAAGTTAATAAATCAAAACACACATGAGAATATGAAAAGAAAAGGGATTGGAATCAGTATGCCAAAGTTTTTATATCAATGAACACGACAATAAAAGATAGGGCTCTACAGATGCAGACTCGTCAAGACCTGCTAAAACTTATCAACACTCTCAAGAAAGAGGAGTTGGACGAGTCGTATCACCCTTACACTATGAGACAATTGGGATGGTTCTGTAATCCCAATCATGTATTTCACCGTTATCGTGATTTCGAAATTCCGAAGAAGTCTGGTGGTACGCGCAAGATTTCCGCACCACGCTCTCGCAGTTACAAGTATCTGTTGCGGTATGTAGGCACTATTCTGCAATCCATCTACGAACCGTCAGCATATGCCATGGGCTTCGTTCCATGCCGTTCTATTGTTGATAATGCAAAAGCCCATATTGGGATGAACTATGTGTTCAATATCGACCTGAAAGATTTCTTTCCAAGCATAGAGCGTGCACGTATCGTGGCACGCTTGCAAGTACGTCCATTCAATTTTACCCAAGAGGTTGCACTTACCATTGCCGGTTTATGCACGATGCGTGTGTCGAATGAAGAAGACACAGAGAAGAAATATCGCTATGTTTTGCCACAAGGCTCACCGGCATCGCCAGTTATCACCAACTTGATGTGCGATAAATTGGACTACATGTTGGCGGGTGTAGCCAAACGGTTCGGGCTAAACTACACACGCTATGCAGACGATATCACCTTCAGTTCTATGCACAATGTCTATCAGGAAGATAGTGATTTCCGCAGAGAGTTGGAGCGGGTGATAACTTCGCAAGGCTTCACTATCAACGAGAAAAAGACACGTCTCGACAAAGTAGGAGCACGGCAGGAAATTACAGGACTGACAGTAAGCAAAAACAAAGTCAATGTTGCCCGCAAATACATACGCGACTTGCGGGGAGTACTCTTTATGTGGGAGAAATATGGATATGCTGCAGCGGAAACGCGTTTGCACATACATGCCAATGCCCAAAAGAACTGCCGTGGCTGTAGGAAGCGTGGGACGTCTTTGATATGTGTCGTGGATGGTAAACTGATGTTCTTGAAGATGGTGAAAGGGGATACGGATAGCACTTACAGAGCACTTCAAAAAAGGTTCGATACCTTGACAAACAAGCAGCAGAAGTCCCAACCACAGCATACCGATTACACATATTGGGAGACATACAATCTGCGGGAGTTTGAGAGAAAAAAGCAAGTCACAGTTATCTTCAAGCAAGATGGCGACAAGAAATATGCCTCTTTCATCATGGATGGCTGCAGTCTCAATGTGGGCGTCCGTCAAGATGTGGATATTACTACCCCTGCAGAACGCCTTGCCATTTCCTATTGTGAATCAGCGGACCATTCTTCCTCTTTCTGGCTGATACACAAACCATATAAGTCTCAATATATCAAGGAGAAGGTAGATATTGACGAGCTAAATACAGAATTGGATAAAATACTCAATACCGATACTGGATGTGCTGGTATTTCGGATTGTATCATAACTTTTTAGTTCCAAGAACCTCAGGAATCCCATTACATTATATGTAACCTGCATCATACCACATATTTTTATGGATGAGAAATTAAAACAAGTCTTGCACAAAGTAGAACTCCTCTGTGACCAAAATCCGGAGTTTTCCAAGGCGTTGGCACGTAAATTAGAACAGGAAATATCCCAATCAACACCTTCTTCTAATGCGCAATTGGATGAAATTTACGAGTATTGTATTGAACGAGTTGTTCGGAAACAAGCGCAAGAGTACTATGCAGCATTCCCCATTGAATCAATCAGACAACAACTCATTGATGATTTTTGCCGAATGGAACGTTTCCGTAGAGCAGATAACTTTGGAGATTTTTGTCTTGCTGCATATCAACAAATTGAGTGTATATGCCGTTCTCTTGCTAATAATACCGATTTAGAGAATATAACAAAAAAACTATGGGCACACTCTGCCTATGTTTATACAGGAGAAAGGAAAGATAATGAATATCTGCCCGTTGAGGATATCTCTATTGGGGTAAGGTACAAGGGTAATTATCGTGTAGCAGATCTTATATTTCCTGGTCTGGATAAGAATGATAATACTCCTTGGGCGAATAAAAAATACGAAGTGCCACTTGCATCGCAACTTGCAGGGGACTTAATGCGAATTATTATCTATTTTGTATGTTATCAAGGGATGCTAAAGAATACGGAATATGAGCATTACAAAACTTTTTGCGATATTAGTAACCAACTATATCAATGTCGAAACTTAAATCACCGAGGAAGCGAACCAAAAGATTGGCAAAAGGAAATAGTCAATAATATATTGGCAAAACGATCAATGTACTACTTTATATTCTTGGGAGAACTTGTACATTTTGTTGATACCGTATCTAAAGGCATAGTCGCATTGCCTAAACTTGCAGCCAAAGTACAAGAGTTGCCAGATAAAGAATTACAAATACGAATACTTGGTCCTACTATAAAGGGGAAAATTGAATTGGTTGATGACGGAAAAAAACGATTTAGGAGAAATGGAGAAAAACATTTCTGAATTATATATATAGTGCAAAGATTGTTCTTAATGCTGCTCAGTATAATGTGGCAAGTGACCACAGTGTTCTTATACCATATATGATATATGTGCAGGAGGAAGAGAAAATGGAATCCGTTTTGGATTCATTAACAAGGATGGCAATATAGTCATTCCTGCGAAATATGATAAAATCTGCGACGATTTTAACAACGAACGAGATTTAGTTCGTGTAGGAATAAGATTTTCTATCAAATATGGAACCGGTGAATTCAACTATTGTCGTACAACGAAAAGGAGTTCGTTATGTACTACTATTTGAAATATTGCAAAAGTTGCAAGAAGAACTTGTCGCCACAGGGTGTATATCTACTCCAGTCGAAGAATACCTTAATTTTAAGGCATATCTACAGCACGATTTTACAAATGGCGTTCCTGAGGTTCTGCATTTTTGAAAGTGACAATTTGTTATTATAAAAAAATGAGAATGATTTTATGTATATTGTTAGTTGGCATTGTTGTATGCTTGCTTTTTCTCTGTCTAATTCCTAGGCTTATGCAGCGGCGGCTGAAAGAAATTCAAGATAAATATCCATTGGCTGCGAACTTTAGACAATTGCCGTCCAAGTTGTCGTTTATAAACATTGGACAAACCATAGGGTTGTTGCGTCGATCTAATATAGAATGGGAACAAGAAAATAATAGGAGGCAAAAATATCTATCGATAAAAAGGTCTTATCCTAATGGATGGAAAAGAGTGTCAGAAAAATATGGAAAACTTTCTGCCGAACAAACCATCTCCAAAGAACAAGAGATTAAAGATGAAGAATCTAAATTTCGACAAGAAAAAGAACAAGAAAAAATTGCGATTATAAATAGTCTCAACACACTTCAATCTGCAATCAAAACAGGAGATATTGAAGAAGCAAAACAGACTATTATACGCATTGT
>CAVFHY010000019.1:0-29913 GCA_963622445.1 Bacteroidaceae bacterium | reverse complement strand
GACAAAAAATACCATGCGTCCAAGAGAACGATTAGGCTTCAAAACGCCACAAGAGTGCCTCTATGAACTAACACTATACATTCGCACTTGCTTGTTGAATTCACCTAGTATGGGGTATCTGATTAGATGGTCTTTAGATACTCGGAGATATTCTTCTCGATGCGGGCGGAGAGAGCGGCGGGAGTGAGAGACTCCGATTTGGCGAACGGCTCGCCCGTGATATGCTCGTAGAGTTCGACATAACGGTCGGTGATGCTGCTCACGATTGCCTCCGTCATCTCGGGCACCTGCTGGCCTGCCTTGCCTTGGAAACCCTCCGACATCAGCCACTCACGCACAAACTCTTTTGACAGTTGGCGCTGCGGCTCGCCGTTGCGGAAACGCTCCTCGTAGCCATCGGCATAGAAATAACGGCTCGAGTCGGGCGTATGCACCTCGTCCATCAAGAGAATCTTGCCGTTGTACTTGCCGAACTCGTACTTGGTGTCCACCAATATCAGTCCGTGCTTGGCAGCAATCTCTTGCCCGCGTTGGAACAGCGCCAGCGTGTATTTCTCCACTTGCTCGTACTCCTCGGTGGGAATCAGTCCGCGTGCGATGATCTCCTCGCGCGAGATGTCCTCATCGTGTGTGCCGATTTCTGCCTTGGTGGTCGGCGTGATGATAGGAGTAGGGAACTGCTCGTTCTCCTTCATGCCATCGGGCAGGCGGACACCGCAAATCTCACGGACACCCGACTTATAGGCACGCCATGCGCTGCCGCAGAGATAGCCGCGCACAATCATCTCCACAGGATAGCCCTCGCAGCGAAGGCCGATAGAGACCATAGGGTCGGGCGTTGCCATCAGCCAGTTGGGCACGATGTCTGCCGTGTCTTGCAGAAACTTGGCGGCAATCTGGTTGAGAATTTGGCCCTTGTAAGGGATTCCTTCGGGAAGGATGACATCGAAAGCCGAGATACGGTCGGTGGCTACCATGCAGATAAAGTTCTGCCCGATGAAATATACATCGCGTACTTTTCCGTTGTACACGCCCGTTTGTCCCACAAACGAGAAAGAGGTTTTTGTCAGTGCGTTCATTTATAATTAGTTTATGAGTTTATCAGTTTATGGGTTGATGCGTTGTTTATAGGGTTTAATCAGTTTATTGGTTTAACTATTCTCAACTCATTAACTTCTTCAACTACGCATAAACTGATAAACGCTTTAACGAATAAACCCTATTTGTATTCATCCCACGAGCGTATCTCGAGGTCTTCGGGGCGCAGGGTGCAGAAAGCGTTGATGAAGGCTGCCGCCAGACGAGGGTTGGTCAGCAGAGGGATGTTCAAATCGACAGCTGCACGACGCACGGGGTAGGACTTGTCCTGCGACGGGTCGGACACGATGTCCTTAGGAATGGACACCACCATATCAATCTTGTGAGCGTGCATCAGGTCGAGCGCTTGCGGCTGTTGGTCGTGGTCGTAAGGGTGATAGACACAAGTGGCAGGTACACCGATTTCCTCGAAGAAACGCATCGTGCCGGGGGTGGCATAGATCTGATACCCTTTCTCGATGAGTTGGCGAGCCGCCTCTTGCAGCGCTACCTTGTTCTTGGCGCCGCCGATAGTGAAGAGTACCGACTTCTCGGGAATGCGTTGGCCAACGGAGAGCATTGCCTGCAAGAGCGCATGGTTGGCGTCCTCGCCCAAGCAGCCTACCTCGCCCGTGGATGCCATATCTACGCCCAGCACGGGGTCGGCGTTCTGCAAACGGTTGAACGAGAACTGCGACGCCTTAACGCCCACATATTCGAAATCGAACAGCGACTTGGCGGGTTTCTCGACAGGCAGGTGCAACATAATACGGGTGGCGATGTCGATAAGGTTGATTTTTAGCACCTTAGATACAAATGGGAACGAGCGGGAGGCACGCAGGTTGCACTCGATGACCTTAATCTCGTTGTCACGGGCAAGGAACTGGATGTTGAAGGGGCCCGAAATATGCAGTTCGCGGGCTATCTTGCCCGATATCTTCTTGATACGGCGCACGGTCTCGACATAGAGTTTCTGTGCGGGGAACATAATGGTGGCGTCGCCAGAGTGGACTCCGGCGAACTCGACATGCTCCGAGATAGCGTAGGCGATGATTTCGCCATCGCGTGCCACAGCGTCCATCTCGACCTCCTTGGTATTGAGCATAAACTTGGAGATAACGACGGGATGCTTCTGGGATACTTCGGCAGCGAGTTGCAGGAACTTGGTCAGTTGCTCTTGGTTGGAGCAGACATTCATGGCCGCACCCGACAGCACATAGGACGGACGCACCAGCACGGGGAAGCCCACCTTCTCGACAAACTGCTCGACATCGTCCATAGAGGTCAGCGCACTCCATTCGGGCTGGTCCACGCCGATACGATCGAGCATAGCGGAGAACTTGTCACGGTCCTCAGCGTTGTCGATGGATTGGGCAGATGTGCCGAGAATAGGCACACGCTGTGCGTCAAGTTTCAGCGCAAGGTTGTTGGGTATCTGGCCGCCCGTGGAGACGATGACACCAAACGGATTCTCCAATTCGATGATGTCCATGACCCGCTCAAAGGTCAGTTCGTCGAAATAGAGGCGGTTGCACATATCGTAGTCGGTCGATACGGTTTCGGGGTTGTAGTTGATCATCACCGAGCGGTAGCCGTTCTTGCGGATGGTTTGCAGCGCCTGTACACCACACCAGTCGAATTCTACCGACGAGCCGATACGGTAGGCACCCGAGCCGAGCACCACGATAGAGCGGTGGTCGCCCGTGTAATGCACATCGTCCTCCGTGCCCGAATAGGTCAGGTAGAGGTAGTTGGTCTGGGCCGGGTATTCCGCAGCGAGGGTGTCGATTTGTTTGACGACAGGCAGCACGCCGAGCGATTTGCGGTAGGCACGCATCTTCAACACAGCGGCATCCATGTCCATGGTCTTGCCGAGTCCGACGGCACGGGCAATTTGGAAATCGGAGAAGCCTTGCTGTTTGGCGGTGCGCAGCAGCGTTGCGTCCAACTGCTCGAGCGTCACACGGTGCAGACGGTTGTCGGTGTCGATGATATGGCGCAGCCGCTGCAAGAACCAGCGGTCGATGCGGGTCAGTTCGTGGATGCGGTCGATGGTGTAGCCCTCGTACATTGCTTGCGCAATGGCAAAGATACGCTTGTCGGTGGGGGCAGAGAGCGCCGCGTCGAGGTCGTCCACATGCAGCGCCTTGTTCTCCGTGAAGCCGTGCATGCCTTGCCCTATCATACGCAGGCCTTTCTGGATGGCATCCTCGAAAGTACGACCTATTGCCATCACCTCGCCCACCGACTTCATCGACGAGCCGAGTTCACGGTTCACGCCACGGAACTTGGACAAGTCCCAACGGGGTATCTTGCAGACAACATAGTCCAGCGCAGGCTCGAAGAATGCGGGCGTGGTCTTGGTCACGCTGTTCTTCAACTCAAACAGGCCATAGCCCAGTCCGAGTTTGGCTGCCACGAAAGCAAGCGGATAGCCCGTCGCCTTGGAGGCGAGCGCCGAGGAGCGGGAGAGGCGGGCATTGACTTCGATGACACGGTAGTCCTCCGATTCGGGGTCGAACGCGTACTGTACATTACATTCGCCCACGATGCCGATATGGCGGATGATCTGGATGGCGAGCGCACGCAGTTTGTGGTATTCGGAGTTGGTAAGGGTCTGCGACGGGGCAATTACGATAGACTCGCCCGTGTGGATACCCAGCGGGTCGAAATTCTCCATGTTGCAGACCGTGATGCAGTTGTCGTAACGGTCGCGCACTACCTCGTATTCGATTTCTTTCCAGCCACGCAGCGACTTCTCGACCAACACCTGCGGAGAGAACGAGAACGCTTTCTCTGCCAGTACATTCAGTTCCTCCTCGTTGTCGCAGAAACCGGAGCCGAGTCCGCCCAAGGCGTACGCAGCACGGATAATGACGGGGTAGCCCAAGTCCTTGGCGGCCTTGCGGGCTGCCTCGATATTCTCGCACGCCTCCGACTGGATGGTTTTGACCTCTATCTCGTTGAGCCGCTCGACAAATAACTCACGGTCTTCGGTGTCGATGATGGCCTGCACGGGGGTGCCGAGAACCTGCACACCGTATTTCTCCAATATGCCTTGCCGATAGAGCGCTACGCCGCAGTTGAGCGCTGTCTGTCCGCCAAACGAGAGCAGAATGCCGTCGGGGCGCTCCTTCTCGATGACGCGCTCCACAAAATAGGGCGACACGGGCAGGAAGTAAATCTTGTCTGCCACGCCTTCGGAGGTCTGCACGGTGGCAATGTTCGGATTGATAAGCACGGTCTGAATGCCTTCCTCACGCAGGGCTTTCAGGGCTTGCGAGCCGGAGTAGTCGAATTCGCCTGCCTCGCCTATCTTCAGGGCGCCGGAGCCTAATACCAGAACTTTTTGTATGTTGTCTAACTTCATATTGCTGTTGTTTAGTATTTCCCAATATCCTTTCGATTCGTTGGCGGGCTTGGCAGCCTGCCGTCTGATGTGTTACTATCGTAGCAGTTCTACAAACTTGTCGAACAAGAACTCCGTATCCACAGGGCCGGAACAAGCCTCGGGATGGAACTGCGCCGAGAACCAAGGGTACTGCTTGTGCCGTATGCCCTCGTTTGAGCCGTCGTTCATATTGATAAAGAGCGGCTCCCAGTCCTGCCCCAGGGTGGTGGTATCCACTGCATAGCCGTGGTTCTGGGAGGTGATGAAGCAACGCTCGGTGCCTACCTCCCGCACGGGCTGGTTGTGAGAGCGGTGGCCGTATTTCAACTTGTAGATGGTAGCACCTGCCGCCTTGCCAAGCAACTGGTTGCCCATGCAGATACCCATCAGAGGGCGCACCTTGGCAGGGTCTTGCTTCGACTCTTCTAAGGCCATGAATTGGCGAATATGCTCGACTGCCTCCATGCAGGTATCGGGGTCGCCGGGGCCGTTAGAGAGAAACAAGCCGTCAAACTCGAGGGTGTTAAAGTCGTAGTTCCACGGAACACGGATTACCTCAACGCCTCGGCGTATCAAGCAACGGATGATGTTGTGCTTGACACCGCAATCGACTAGGACTACCTTCGGGAGTGGTTCGGGATTTTGGGTGTTTTCTGTCGTTTTTAGAGGAGCGGAATTTTGAGTGGTTTGTTGAGTGACTGAGGTGGTGGGGCGGTATGTGATCATCTCCTTGGTGGAAACTTGATCGACAAAGTTTACACCCTCGTAGAGGGCTTTGGGGACATCCGTTTGTCCCTCGATAGATATAGTGCCTATCATCACACCGTTCTCCCGCAGGCGTTTGGTCAGCGCACGCGTGTCGATGCCCGTGATGCCTGCAATATGCTCCCGCTTGAGCCAGTCGGCCAGCGACTCATGGGCGTTCCAGTGCGAGTACTCCCCGCTGTATTCCGACACGATGAGGGCCGATGCGTAGATATGGTCCGATTCCATAAAGGTGGCAAGTCCGTTCTCCTCCATCGAGAAGGGTGGCACCCCATAATTGCCCACTAACGGGTAGGTCAGCACCATCAGTTGCCCTGCATACGACGGGTCGGTCAGCGATTCGGGGTAGCCCGACATGGCGGTGTTGAATACTACTTCGCCCGACACCGAGCCTTCGTAGCCGAACGATTCGCCCACAAAGGTGGAGCCGTCCGATAGGCGCAAAATTGCTTTACTCATGCTATTGTATTGCTTGTTTGATTGTTCTTCGATTAGAATTGCGCAATGTTTTCCTCCACATAGTCGATAAACGCCTGATTGAGGCGGCGCAGTCCGCCCGGGGTGGGGTAGTTGCCGGAGAAGTACCAGTCGCCGGGGTGGTTCTGGCACGCCTTGTGCAGTCCCTCGATGGTTTGGAATACGATTTCGACCTTGCTCGTTACCTCCTCGCTGCGCATCAGTTCTGCCATCTTGGCTGCTACTTCTTCGTCTGTGAAGGGGGCGTAGATGAGGCGCACATAGTTTTGGTACTCCTCTTTGGCGAGCCCTTGCTCCATAGCGTCCCGCTGCTTGAGACAGAGGCGATAGACCTCGTCGATGCGGCTCTGCATACCCCGCTCGTGCAGCAGCGCAATGGCTGCCTTGAAAGCGATAAATTCGGACATGCGTGCCATATCGATACCGTAATAGTCCGGATAGCGGATTTGCGGAGAGGACGATACGAAGACAATTTTCTTGGGGTGCAGACGGTCGAGAATACGAATAATCGATTCACGGAGCGTCGTACCACGCACGATAGAGTCGTCTATCACGACCAAATTGTCTTCCTTTGCTTGTACGCTGCCATAGGTGATGTCGTAGACATGGGCAGCCAGGTCGTTGCGAGAGTTGGATTCGGTGATGAAGGTACGCAACTTGATGTCCTTCCATACCACTTTCTCTCGTCGTACTCGCTGTCGGGTTAGGTTTTCTACTTCGTCAGTCAGTCCGTAGTACGCCACTTCTGCCGTGTTGGGAATAAAAGAGAATACGGTATGTGCCAGATCGCCCTCTACGCTCTCTATCACCCGTTTGGCAAGACTGGCACCTAATTGCTTGCGCTCCTGATAGATGTCTCGGTCTGAGCCGCGGGAGAAGTAGATGCGCTCGAATGAACAGGCGTGTAAACGCTGTGCGGGCAGTATCTGTTCGGTATGCACTCGCCCGCTTTGGTCGAGTTCGATCACCTGTCCGGGAAGCAACTCATGTATGGCTTCATCGGGTATATTGAATGCCGTTTGTAACACCGGACGCTCGCTAGCGAGAGCAAAGACTTCGTCGGTGTAGATATAGAACGCCGTGCGTATACCCCATGGGTCGCGCATAGCGCAAGCATTGCCGTTACCCGTCATCATACAGAGTACATAGCCGCCGTCCCATAGCCCACTCCCACTACGCAGCACGCGGCGGAGTGACAATTCCTCCTCTATGTTGCGACTGATGTCGATACCCCGTTTGCCCCGCAGGGCAATTCGTCGATAGAGCCCCTCGGACTCACGGTCGAGTAGGTGTCCAAGTTGTTCAAGCAACACAAAAGTATCGCTGTTAAGGCGCGGGTGTTGCCCCATGCGTGCCAGACTTTCGAACACTTCCTCGGTGTTGGTTAGGTTGAAATTGCCGCAGAGTACCAAATTGCGTGCCCGCCAGTTGTTGCGGCGCAAGAAGGGGTGCACATACGATATACCGCTCTTGCCCGTAGTGGAGTAGCGCAGGTGCCCCATATACATCTCGCCGGCGTAAGGCACATAGCGCTCGGCGTAGGTCGGTTCTTTGCGCATGGCAGGGTCGAATTCATCGATTTTTTTCTGTACTTCGGAGAAAATCTCGGTGATTGCTCCGCTGCCCAAAGCCCGCTCACGGAAAATATATTCCTCGCCTGCTTCGGCTTGCATTTTGACGCACGCCAACCCCGCACCTTCTTGTCCGCGGTTGTGCTGTTTCTCCATCAGCAGGTAGAGTTTGTTGAGCCCATACTGCCAAGTGCCGTATTTTTCCTGATAGTAGGCGAGTGGTTTGAGCAGGCGTATCATCGCCACGCCGCACTCATGTTTTAGTGGTTCCATCCGTTTTGCTTTTGGTAGCCCGATTCTGTTTTTGTTTCTGTTCCTACGAGGTAGAGGTGGTTTAGCGGAATATCGTCTCCGAGCGGTTAGGTCCGACCGACACGATACTTACACGCACGCCTGTGTAGTCCTCGATGTATGCCACATAGTCTTTCAGGGCTTGCGGCAGTGCCTCGTAGGTGGTGCAAGTGGAGATATTCGTCTGCCAGCCCTTGAAGGTCTTGTAAATCGGCTCGATGACAGCATCGCCCGCCTCGTAAGGGAAAAAGTCGATTTCGTGTCCGTCCATACGGTAGCCCACGCAGACCTGTATCTCGTCGAAGTCGTTCAATACATCGGCTTTCATCATCAGCAGTTCGGTGGTACCGTTCATCATGCAGGTATAGCGCAGAGCCACCAAATCGAGCCAACCGCAACGGCGGGGACGGCCGGTGGTAGCACCGAATTCGTGTCCGATTTGACGCAGCGTCTCGCCCGTTGCGTCTTCCAGTTCGGTCGGGAATGGTCCGGCACCCACACGGGTGCAATAGGCCTTGAAGATACCATATACCTTGCCGATATGTTGCGGGGCGACACCAAGACCCGTGCAAGCACCAGCGCAGAGGGTGTTCGAGGAGGTAACAAAGGGATAGGTGCCAAAGTCGATGTCCAGCAACGAGCCTTGTGCGCCCTCGGCCAAGATGGCTTTGTCTTCTTTGAGCAATGTGTTGACAACGATTTCGTTATCCACAATGGGGAATTGGCGCAGTTCCTCGATAGCCGCAAGCCATGCAGCGTCCGAAGGCAATTCGATGCCGCCGAGCAATTCTCGGTGCGCCTCACGGAGAGCGTAGTACTTGTCTAAGAAATCGGGACGCAGAATGTCGCCGACACGCAGACCATTGCGGGCAATTTTGTCGGTGTAGGCAGGGCCGATACCCTTGCCCGTAGTGCCGACTTTCTTAGCACCCTTCTTGCTCTCTTGCGCTGCGTCGAGCAGGCGGTGGGTCGGCAGAATCAGGTTGGCACGCTTGGCAATAGAGAGCCGCTCGCCCACATTGACACCCATGGCCTCGATGGCGTGGATCTCTTCCATCAAAATGATGGGGTCTATCACAACGCCGTTGCCGATGATGTTCTTTGTTCCCTCACGGAAGATACCCGACGGCACGGTATGAAGCACGAAACTCTTGTCGGCGAAATAGATGGAGTGCCCTGCGTTGGGACCTCCCTGGAAACGAGCCACGGCAGGGTATTGCTCGGCGAGTACATCAACGATTTTCCCCTTTCCTTCGTCGCCCCATTGCATTCCTAATACGACATCAACTGTTTGCATATCTGTATGATTTTTTGATTGGTTACTGATTGAATACACGGTTGAAAATATAATCCACACGCTTCATATAGTAGTCCAGCGTGAAGCATTGGTCTATCTCCTCGGCGGACAGATGTTCGGTGATGGCAGGGGTGTGCTTAAGGTTCTCCTGCATCTCGCCGCCCTCCATGAGGGTACGCATAGCCACGGGCTGTACGAGGTCGTAGGCCTGCTCACGCACGAAACCTTTGGCAATCAAGGCGTTCATTACACGCTGTGCGAAGATAGCGCCATGGGTCAGACCGATATTGCGGAGCATGTTTTCCGGATAGACCACAAGGTTATCCAAGATGCCCTCGAAGCGGCTCAACATATAGTCGAGCAACATGGTGGCATCGGGTAACACAATACGCTCGGTGGAAGAGTGCGAGATGTCGCGCTCGTGCCAGAGAGCAATGTTCTCCGAGGCGGTGCACATATAGCCACGCATGACACGGGCGCAACCGCAGATGTTCTCCGACGAGATAGGATTGCGCTTGTGCGGCATGGCAGACGAGCCTTTCTGACCCTTGCGGAACGCCTCCTCGACCTCGCGCACCTCTTGGCGCTGCATATTTCTTACCTCGAGCGCCATCTGCTCCAGCGTGCCTGCGATAATGGCAAGCGTGGCGATATAGAAGGCGTGGCGGTCGCGCCCCAACACCTGGGTGGCAATGGCTGCAGACTCGATGCCGAGATGGCTGCAGACATATTCTTGTATCTCGGGCGGGATGTTGGCATAGTTGCCCACCGCACCTGACAGTTTGCCTGCCTCAACGCCTCGTGCTGCCATCTCGAAACGCTCGATATTGCGTTGCATCTCCTCGTACCAGAGTGCCCACTTCAGACCGAAACTGGTAACATCGGCATGCATACCGTGGGTGCGACCGATGACGGGAGTATATTGGAACTCGTAGGCACGGCGGCGCAAGACAGCGACAAAGGACTGCAGATCCTGGCGCAAGATAGCGTTCGCCTGCTTGAGAAGGTAGCCGTTGGCGGTGTCTACCACATCGGTAGAGGTAAGCCCGTAATGCACCCACTTGCGCTCTTCGCCGAGCGACTCACTGACCGCCCGTGTGAATGCTACGACATCGTGACGGGTGATCTCCTCGATTTCGTGGATGCGATTGACATCGAAACGGGCGTTTTTTCGCAGCAAGGCAGCGTCTTCCTTCGGGACTGCTCCGAGAGTGGACCATGCCTCGGCGGCAAGAATCTCCACCTCGAGGTAGGCATTAAACTTGTTCTCTTCTGTCCAGATTTGACGCATTTGCGGGCGGGAATAACGGTCTATCATGTTCTTGTTGTATGTTTTGAGGAGTTATAGTTACAATTTGTTGGGACGCTTGGAGCAGTCCTCAGTGAATTATAGATGAATTCTATATGATTTCTAAGTGAATACGATGGCTTGGGGGCTATTGGCGAGGGAGTATATGTACTTGAATCTCGGCGAGGGCATCGGCGGAGCGTTGGAGAGCCTCGGCGACGGTATCATCCGTAGCAAGGACAACCCCATAGCGGCGATGGCCGACTACCTCCGGTTTTCCGAACAAGCGTAGTTCTACCTTCGGGAGTGCTAAGGCATTTTCGAGTCCGGAGAAGGTAACACGGTTGGTATCGCCCTCGATGACAATCGCACGAGAAGCCGAAGGACCCAAGAAACGAACTTCGGGAATCGGAAGCCCTAAAATAGCACGGGCGTGGAGCGCAAATTCGGACAAATCCTGACTAATCATCGTCACCATACCCGTGTCGTGCGGGCGGGGGCTGACCTCAGAGAACAAGACCTCGTCGCCACAGACAAACATCTCGACACCGAATATGCCATAGCCGCCCAACGCATCCGTCACTTGGCGGGCAATGTGTTGCGCTTTCTGCAAGGCCGTTTCGCTCATCGCCTGCGGCTGCCACGACTCGCGGTAGTCGCCATTGACCTGGTGATGTCCGATGGGCTGCAAGAAAAGCGTGCCTCCGGCGTGACGCACGGTGAGCAGCGTGATTTCGTAGTCGAATGGTACAAACCCCTCAACAATGATACGACCCGCTCCAGCACGGCCGCCCTCTTGGCTTGTGAGCCATGCTTGCTCGATGTCAGCGGGCTGCTTGATGGTGGATT
Organism: Bacteroidaceae bacterium; assembly: GCA_963622445.1. Classification (GTDB taxonomy): domain Bacteria; phylum Bacteroidota; class Bacteroidia; order Bacteroidales; family Paludibacteraceae; genus Colicola. Next base: position 18,907 of record CAVFHY010000019.1, on the reverse strand, counting down.
GGCCGTGTCCCGACGAGGACATGATAGGCTTGACCACACAGGGCATACCGATTTGCTCGACGGCTGCGAGATATTCTTCGTGGGTGTCGGCAAACGCATAGCGAGCCGTGGACAGCCCCAACTGCTCGGCGACAAGGCGGCGTATTGCCTCACGGTTCATCGTAAGAAACGCTGCGTTGGCGGTCGGAATGACACGATAGCCCTCTTTCTCCAACGCAAGCAGGGTGGGGGTGGCTATCGCCTCCACCTCCGGAATGATGAGCGAGGGTTGCTCCTGCTCTACGACCTGACGGAGCGCTTCCCCATCGAGCATATTGAAAACATGGCTGCGGTGTGCTATCTGCATAGCGGGGGCATTGGCATACTTGTCGCAAGCAATGACCTCCACACCAAAGCGTTGCAGTTCGATGGCAATCTCTTTGCCGAGTTCGCCGGAACCGAGCAGGAGCGCACGGGTGGCGGTGTCTGTGAGGGGAGTCCCTATCGTCATACGATCATTAGAAATTAATAATTAGGAATTATGCGCTTGGCGGTTTTGAAAACACTCGATGGTGTTGCGTATGAGCATGGTGATGGTCATCGGACCGACACCGCCCGGAACAGGCGTGATATAGCCCGCAATGTCCTTAACTGCCTCAAAATCAACATCTCCGACCAAATGGCCGTCGGTGGTGCGGTTGATGCCTACATCGATAACCGCAGCACCCGGCTTGATATAGTCCGCCGTTATCATCTTGGCACGACCGATAGCGGCCACCACGATGTCTGCCTCACGGCAAAGCGCAGGCAGGTCTTGGGTGCGGGAATGGGCGATGGTAACGGTGCAGTTGCGGTCAAGCAACAACTTGGCAACGGGCTTGCCCACGATATTGCTGCGCCCGATGACCACAGCACGCTTGCCAGACAATTCGACCCCCGCCCACTCGAGCAGGACGATAATACCTTTGGGCGTGCAAGGGAGAATGCAGGGCTCGTTGAGCCAGAGGCGAGCCACATTTTCGGGGTGGAATCCGTCCACATCCTTAGCAGGCGAGATAGCATCAATGACTTTCTGCTCGTCGATATGCTTCGGCAGCGGAAGTTGCACCAAAATGCCATCGACCCGCTCGTCTTGGTTGAGGCGGGCAATCTCGGCAAGCAGGTCTGCTTCGCTGACCGACTCGGGCAACTCGATGAGTTCGCCATCGAAACCACAGTACTCGGTGGCCTTGATTTTGCCACGCACATAGGAACGAGAGGCTGGGTTGTCGCCCACGATGATGACCTCGAGGCGAGGGCGGCGGCCATACTGCGCCTCGAGTTGGGCTACTTCGAGTTTGAGTTCGTCCTTGATGGACTGAGAAATTTGTTTTCCGTCTATAATCATAGGGCTTGGTGGGCTATATCTTTTCGATAGAATAAGTTGTTGCAATGGATTTTTTCGATTTCGTGATAGACCTTGGCCTGCGCCTCACGAACGCTGTCGGCGGTGGCGATACACATCAGGACACGACCACCGTTGGTCAGCAATTGACCGTTTTCGGATTTTGTACCCATGTGGAACAGCAAACCGTCAAAATCAGCCGTGCCGGCGATGGGGAACCCCTTCTTGTAGTGAGCGGGGTAGCCATTAGATGCCATGACGACACCCACGGTGGCTTGCTCGTGAAAACGCACCTCGCTGAGGCTCTTGCCCGTGGCGATGGAATAGAACACCTCGTAGGCATCGCTGTCGAGCAACGGCAGCACTACCTCGGTCTCGGGGTCGCCAAAACGCGCGTTGAACTCGATGACTTGGATACCCGTAGGGGTCTTCATCAGGCCGCCATACAGCACGCCCGTCAGCGGAGTACCTTCGGCTACCATCCCCTCTGCTGCAGCCCGCAAAATGTGTTCCAAAGCAAAGGCTTCGTCCTCTTTTGTGATAAAAGGCAGCGGAGTGTAGGCTCCCATACCGCCCGTATTGGCACCTTGGTCGCCGTCAAGGGCACGCTTGTGGTCCTGCGCAAGAGGCATGGGATAGACTCGGCTACCCTCGACGAAACACATGAAGGAGAACTCGGGGCCCGTGAGGTAGTCCTCGATAAGCACACGATCGTCGCCAAACGATTTCGACAACAACATATCACGGAGCGCCTGCTCCGCCTCGTCGTGCGTCTGAGCCACCACAACGCCTTTGCCGGCGGCAAGACCATCGTACTTGATGACAACAGGGAACGAACCCTGTTCTATGTAGCGGAGTGCTTCGGGAAAGTCGCTAAAAGAACGGTAGTGGGCAGTGGGGATATGGTACTTGTCCATCAGACGCTTGGCGAACTCCTTGGACGACTCGATGGCAGTGGCCGCTTGGGTGTGTCCGAAAATGGGCAGACCCGCTACACGGAACGCATCGACGACGCCTGCCGACAAAGCAGCTTCGGGGCCGACGACGGTGAGATCGATGGCGTGCGACTGCGCAAAAGCGAGCAAAGCAGGCACATCGGTGTCAGAAATAGGTACGCATTGGGCTTGCTCGGCGATGCCTGCATTGCCTGGTGCGCAATAGATAGTGCCAACCTGCGAACTGAGCGAGAGCGCATGAACGATGGCATGCTCGCGTCCGCCGCTACCGATGACAAGAACGGAGTGTTTCATGTGTGCGTGGTGTTTCTGGGACTGCTATAAATTTTTAGTGCTTGAAATGGCGTACACCAGTGAAAAGCATGGCAATACCGAGTTCGTTGGCCTTGACGATACAATCGTTGTCACGGATAGAGCCGCCCGGCTGAACGATGGCCGTAACGCCGTACTGTGCGGCAAGGGCTACGGTGTCGTCGAAGGGAAGGAATCCGTCGGAGGCGAGAATCAATCCTTCGGTGTAGCCTGCGGCTTGTGCCTCTTTGAGCGCAATCTCTGCCGAGCCGACACGGTTCATCTGGCCTGCTCCGACGCCTATCGTGTGGCCGTCACGAACGACTACGATAGCGTTGGATTTGACATGCTTGACGATGTTCCAACCGAACTGCAAGTCGTGCTGCATGGCAGGCGTCGGCTTGGTGTCGGTGACGCACATCTCGGGGGTGATGGTTTCGATCTGTGTATCAAGATGTTGTACCAGCAGACCGCCCGGAACGGATACATATTGGTTTTGCGGTTGGTCGGACGGAGTCATATCGACCACCAACACGCGGAGATTCTTCTTTGCGGAAAGCACTGCCAACGCCTCGGGGGTGTAGGACGATGCCATGACGATTTCGAGGAAGATGGGCTTCATGCCGAGAGCGACGGTTTCGGTCACCTCACGGTTGCAGACCACGATACCGCCATAGATGGATACCTTGTCGGACTCGTAAGCCTTCTGCCATGCCTCCTCGATGGTGTCAGCCACAGCCGCACCGCACGGGTTCATGTGCTTGAGCGCTACGCAGCACGGCTCGGAGAAATCGCGCACGATATTGAGGGCGGCGGCTGCGTCCTGTATGTTGTTGTAAGACATCTCTTTTCCCTGCAACTGCTTGGCTGTGGCAAGAGAGAAAGGAACAGACTGCTGAGCCGCGTAGAACTTGGCCTGCTGGTGGGGATTCTCTCCATAGCGGAGCGTCTGCTTGAGGTCGTATTCAAGGAACAATTTCTCGTTGAGACCGGCTTTCTCGCGCATATAGGTAGCGATACAGCAGTCGTACTCGGCGGTGTGGGTGTAGGCCTTGGCAGAGAGCTGCAGACGCGTGTCGAGCGAGGTGTGGCCGCTCTCGCGAATCTCGGCAAGCACACGGTCGTAGTCCGACGGGTCGCAAACGACGGTAACATCGTTGTAGTTCTTGGCCGCTGAGCGGAGCATGGACGGACCGCCTATGTCAATCTTTTCGATAGCCTCCGCCATGGTCGTGCCATCTTTGGCAATGGTCTCACGGAACGGATAGAGATTGACGCAGACAAGGTCGATCAACTCGATGCCGTTCTCACGGAGCGCCTGCAAATGGCTCGGCACATCACGGCGTGCCAACAGCGCACCATGCACCTTGGGGTGGAGGGTCTTGACACGACCATCGCAGATTTCGGGGAAACCCGTCACCTCGGAGATACCGATAGTGGGGATACCCGCTTCCTCGAGAAGGCGTTGGGTGCCGCCCGTGGCGATGATGTCCCAACCACATTGTTTCAGACCTTGTACAAAGGGAACGAGTCCCGTCTTGTCGCTTACGCTAACTAATGCTCTCATAATAGCAGTTTATGTATTGTTTGAATATAGAGTTCGTGTTCGATGGTGTGTAGCCGATCCGTTAGTTCGTTGAGGTCGCTCCCATCGTAGGGGATGGCCTGTTGTGCTTTCGCACGCCGATACAATGGCCTCAAAGTTGCTCCCTCGTCCGCTCGCAAATACCGATAGTCGCTTCATCGTCGTTTGATTATAAGATGGTTACGCCCTTACCCTCGACAATGCGGCCGATGACCGAGGCACGAAGACCCTGCTCGGACAGAATGGCTATCGCCTCGTCCGCCTCGTCGGCACGGACTGCCAGTACCATGCCGATACCCATATTAAATATATTGAACATCTCACGGTGTGGGATGTGTCCCCATTGCTCCAAGCAGCGGAAGACGGGAAGGATGTCCCAAGAGCCCTCTTTGATTTCGATACCCTGCCCATCGTGCAAGATACGAGGAATGTTCTCGTCGAAGCCGCCGCCCGTGATGTGCGCCACGCCGTGTACATCGAGGCGATGGATGACCTCCAATACTTGGCGCACATAGATTTGCGTTGGGGTAAGCAACACCTCGCCGAGGGTCTTCTGTGCGTCCAATTCGGGATAGACAGTATTCAAATCAAGTTGAGCGTCTGCAATGATTTTGCGCACGAGGCTAAACCCGTTGGAATGTACGCCCGTGGAGGCAATACCCACCAACACATCGCCCGCAGCCACACGGCTGCCGTCAATCAGTTTCGATTTCTCGACCACACCCGTTGTGTAGCCGGCAATATCATACTCGCCGTTGCCATACATGCCCGGCATCTCTGCCGTCTCGCCACCGACCAAGGCACAACCTGCTTGGCGGCAACCTTCTGCCACGCCTGCCACGATAGCCTCCACCTTGGCGGGGATGTTATGACCTATGGCCACATAGTCGAGGAAAATGAGCGGCTCAGCCCCTTGTGCCAACACATCGTTGACGCACATGGCCACAGCGTCGATACCGATGGTGTCGTGCTTGTCGAGCGCAAATGCCAATTTCAGTTTCGTTCCGACACCGTCGGTGCCCGATACCAAAACGGGCTCTTTGATATGAAGTGCGCTCAGGTCGAACATACCGCCGAACGAGCCGATACCGCCCATAGAACCCAAGCGAGCGGTGGATTTGACATGCGATTTGATACGGCTGACGACCTCGTAACCTGCTTCGAGATTGACGCCTGCTGCTTCGTAATGTTGTGCCATATTTAGTTGTTTGTTTAGTGCTTAGAATGGAGAACTTAGATTTTAGAGAAGTAGCGGACGGCGTTCTCGAACAACGGCTGCCGCTTCTCGCCCCGGATATTCTTAAAGACATTGGTCTCGAATCGCTCGGTATGCCCCATCTTGCCGAGAATTTGGCCGTTGGGCGAGAGAATGCCCTCGATGGCGTAATACGAACCGTTGGGGTTCTCGGGCGCATGAAGGGTCGGCTTGCCCGTAGCGGGGTCAGCATAACGGAATGCTACTTGCCCGTTGTGGAACAGGGCGGCTGCCTCTGCCTCCGAGACGACAAACTTGCCCTCGCCATGGCTGACGGCAATCGTGTGCGTATCGCCCACAGACATACCTTGCAACCACGGGCTCTCGGTGCTTGCCACAGTGGTCGTAACCATCTGAGAGACATGGCGATTGATGTCGTTGCGGAACAGCGTGGGCGAGGTGGGCGTAACGGTGCCGGTCTTTCCGTATGGGAGCAGACCGCTCTTGATGAGTGCCTGGAAACCGTTGCAGATGCCCAAGATAAGACCGCCGCGCGAGATAAGGTCGTCGATAGCCGCCGATACCTTCTCGTTGGTCAACACGGAGGCAATGAACTTGCCGCTGCCGTCCGGCTCGTCGCCTGCGGAGAAGCCGCCTGCTAGCATAATGATATGGGCACGATGGATATGCGACACCATTTCGTCGATGGATTGCAGTACATCCTCGCCCGTCAAGTTGCGGAAAATAGTGGTCTCCACCTCAGCGCCCGCTGCCCGCCATGCTTTGGCGGAATCGTAGTCGCAGTTGGTGCCGGGGAAAACGGGGATATAGACCAGCGGGTGCGCCACGGGTTCGCCTGCATAACGCAGGGTTTTGGGCGTACGAGGAGCGTCTGCAGCTGCCTCTTTCGGCTCAAGAGCGGGGTGCTTGGCTGCCACAGCAGCGGGATAGATACGCTCGAAGGGGGCAAAACAAGCCTGCTCCAACTCGGTGCGAGACAGGTGCGTGCCGTTGATAATCAGATCGTTACCGTCGATGACACGACCCAAGAGAATAGCATTGGGAATATCCAGCACACGGGTTGCTTCCACGAGCAGCGAACCATATTGGTAGTCGAAAAGTGAATGTTCGTTGAGGGTGATATCTACACCCAGCGCATTGCCAAACGACATCTTGGCGAGTGCCTCGGCGATACCACCGAATCCGATGGCGTAGGCACTGCAAATCGTGCCGTTATGGATGGCGGCGGTGGTGTTTGCCCAGTTGGTTTTTAGGCACTCTACCGACGGCATATAGTTCGCCTCGGGGGTGTGCTTGATGAGATAGACAGGATGCCCTGCCTGCTTGAATTCGGGCGAGATGACTTGGTCTGCCCCCACGGTGGTGATACCGAACGCAATCAGCGTGGGCGGCACGGAGATATGTTCAAATGTGCCCGACATGGAGTCTTTGCCGCCAATAGACGGAAGCCCGAGAGCCACCTGCATCTTGAGCGCACCGAGCAGGGCTGCCAGCGGCTTGCCGTAGGTGTGTGGGTCGTGCGTCATGCGCTCGAAATACTCCTGATAGGAGAAGCGTATATGGCTGTAGTCGGCACCTGCAGCCACGACCTTGGTGCAAGCCTCAACTACTGCGTAGGCAGCGCCATGGTACGGGCTCCATTCGGTCAGGAACGGATTGTATCCGAATGCCATAATTGAGGCGGTGTTGGTATAGCCGTCGGTGGGGATTTTCTGTACAGATACCTGTGTCTCAGTCTGTTGGTGTGCGCCACCGAACGGCATCAGCACCGTGCTGCGGCCGATAGAAGCGTCAAATTCTTCGATAAGTCCTTTCTGCGAAGTTACATTGGGGTCGGCCAGGTCGGCGGCAAACTGCTCCATGAGCGTGTTGCCCGCCATCGTGCGACGGAAGGGGTCGTGGTATTCAACAGCGTTGATGGTGGCGTCGGCATAATGCTTGGCACCTGCGCTGTCGATAAACTCTCGCTTCAGGTCTGCCACGAGCGTACCCTTGTAGTACTGACGCATACGACCCGTGTTGGTCACATCTGCCACATAGGTTACTTCGATATTATCTTGTCGGCAGAGGTGCTCCATAGCCTCACGGTCTTTGGCCTCGACCACGACGGCCATACGCTCCTGCGATTCGGAAATAGACAATTCTGTCGGGTTGAGCCCCGCATATTTGGTTGGCACACGGTCGAGATAGATATCCAGGCCGTCGGCCAACTCGCCGATAGCCACGCTGACGCCGCCAGCCCCGAAGTCGTTCGATTTTTTGATAAGGCGGGTAGCCTCCGCACGACGCATGAGGCGTTGCAACTTGCGCTCCTCGGGGGCATTGCCTTTCTGCACCTCCGAACCGCACGACTCCAGCGATGCTTCGGTATGCTCCTTGCTCGAGCCGGTAGCACCACCGATACCATCACGGCCGGTGCGTCCGCCGAGCAACAGAATGACATCCCCTGCTGCGGGCGATTCGCGGCGCACGGCATCGGCACGCACTGCTCCGACCACAGCGCCTACCTCGAGACGCTTGGCGGTGTAGGCAGGGTGGTAAATTTCCCGCACATGGGTGGTGGCGAGACCTATCTGGTTGCCGTAAGAGGAGTAGCCTGCTGCGGCTTTGCGGGAGATGACCCGCTGCGGCAGTTTGCCCGCCAAGGTGTCCGAAACAGGGGCATAGATGTCGCCCGCACCGGTCACGCGCATGGCCTGATAGACATACGCACGGCCCGACAACGGGTCTCGAATGGCGCCGCCCAAGCAGGTGCTTGCGCCGCCGAAAGGCTCAATCTCAGTCGGGTGGTTATGGGTCTCGTTTTTGAACTGAAGCAGCCATTTCTCTTGCTGTCCGTCCACATCTACATCAATAAATATAGAGCAGGCGTTGTTCTCTTCGCTCTGTTCCATATCGTCGAGCAGCCCTTTCTTGCGCAGGTAGCGAGCACCAATAGTCGCCAACTCCATCAGGCAGAGCGGCTTCTGCTCTCGTTTGAGTTCTTTGCGGATCGTGTGGAACAGACCAAGCGTATCCTCCAACTCGTCACGCATGAACGAGTCGTCGATACGAATATGCTCCAGAATGGTCGTGAAAGTGGTGTGACGGCAGTGGTCAGACCAGTAGGTGTCCAAGATACGAAGTTCGGTCTCGGTAGGGTTGCGGTGCTCGTGGCGGAAGTATTTCACCACCTCGCGCAGGTCGTCCGCATTCATTGCCAGCCCCCATTGCTTGCAGAAGGGCGCAAAATCCGCCTCAGCCATGTCGGTGAATCCGTCCAGCGTGGCGAGCGGTTTGATGTCGGCGTGCTGAATCTGCTCCAGACGGGACAGGTCTTTCTCCCGTGCTTCTACGGCATTGATATAGTAATGGCGTATGCGGGCAAAATCTTCATCGCTGAGCGTGTCGTCGAAGATGAGCAGGCGGGCACTACGAATCTCAATAGCCGCCTCTGGGTCAATCAGATGCACACAATCAACCGCCGACGAGGCACGCTGGTCGAACTGCCCGGGGATGAACTCCACGGCAAGATACCGCTTGCCTGCGAGGTCGCATTGGTCAGCAACGGTGTCCGTTACACGCTCGCCAAAGACGCTGTAACGGCTCTGCTCCAGCAGTTCTGGCGTGAATCCGAACAGGTCGTAGACGCAGAGGTAGCGCAGTTGCTGCAGGTGGAGTTGCAGGTTCTCGTTGAGTTCCTGACGCAGGCTCTCTGCCTCAATGCGGAACGCTTCTTTTTTCTCGACAAAGATACGATAGTTTGCCATGGGAGTTGATTATTGTCTGTTAGATAGTGGTTTGAAGAATCTTTTCGGTTTGTTTGCGGCGGAACTCTTCCAGTTGGTGCAGCAGTCCCTCATCGGTCAGTGCCAGCATCTCGATGGCGAGCAGTGCCGCATTTTTCGCACCGTCGATGGCGACGCACGCCACAGGGATACCGCTCGGCATCTGTACCATGCTCAGCAGGCTGTCCAGTCCGTCAAGGGTCTTCGAGCGGACGGGTACGCCGACGACGGGCAGCGTGGTGAGTCCGGCAATGACGCCTGCCAGATGGGCTGCTCCGCCTGCTCCGGCAATGATAACGCTCAGGCCTCGTTCGCGAGCCGTTTCTGCCCATTCCATCAGGGCGTGCGGCGCACGATGGGCGCTGATGACGCGCTTATCTACTTCGATTCCAAATTCTTCAAGGGTTTTGATGGCGGGGGTCATTACCTCCAAATCCGAGGTGCTCCCCATAATTACTCCGACCTTCATAGGTGTGGTGTATAATTTGTAAATGTGTAAATGTGCAATTTTATAAGTGAATTAGGTTTCGTGTGTAGCCCCACGATACTATTCATTCGTAATTCGCCTACTCCCACTCAATGGTTGCGGGTGGTTTGGAGGAAATATCGTAGCATACACGGTTCACGCCCTGCACATGGTTGATGATGTCGTTCGAGCATTTGGCCATAAAGTCGTATGGCAGGTGTGCCCAATCGGCGGTCATGGCATCCGACGAGGTGACGGCACGCAGCGCCACGGGGTTCTCGTAGGTGCGCTCGTCGCCCATCACGCCCACGCTGCGTACATCGCTCAGCAGGATAGCCCCTGCTTGCCAGATTTGGTCGTAGAGGCTTACCTCTATCTCTCCGTTTTGCATATCGGCGGGCACGCCTGCGGCCAGCACAGCACGAGCCTCTTCGCCGCTCAGACGCACCTTGTATTCGCGTAGCCCACGAATGAAAATATCGTCAGCGTCTTGCAGAATACGCACTTTCTCACGGGTGATGTCGCCCAATATGCGCACCGCCAACCCGGGGCCTGGGAACGGATGGCGTGTAATCAGATGCTCCGGCATACCCAGCGACCGCCCTACACGGCGCACTTCGTCCTTGAACAACCATTTCAGCGGCTCGCAGAGTTGCAGATTCATCTCTTTGGGCAGCCCGCCCACATTGTGGTGGCTCTTGATGACTTTGCCCGTTATGTTGAGCGATTCGATACGGTCGGGGTAGATCGTTCCCTGTGCCAGCCAGCGCACGGGGTTTCCTTGCCCGTCGTTAGCCGCAATGATGCGTTTGGCTTGTTCGTTGAATACCTCCACAAAGTCACGCCCGATGATTTTGCGTTTCTGTTCGGGTTCTCGCACGCCTGCCAGGTCGCCGAGAAATTTGTCCGATGCATCCACGCCTACCACATTCAGCCCGAGCCCTTCGTAGTCCCGCATCACATCGTGGAACTCGTTCTTGCGCAGCATACCGTGGTCCACAAAGATACAGGTCAGTTGGTCGCCAATGGCTTTCTGTAGCAGCACAGCCACTACCGACGAATCGACTCCGCCCGACAGCCCGAGTATTACACGGTCGTTGCCTATCTGCTCGCGGACTTCACGGATGGTCGTCTCTACAAAGGCGTCTGCGCTCCATTCTTGTCGGCTGCCGCATACGCCCACCACAAAGTTGCGTAGCAGCAGGGTGCCTTGCAGCGTGTGGAATACTTCGGGGTGGAATTGCGTGCCGAATATAGGTGCAGCCGCATTGCCTTCGGGGGCAGCGATATAGTAGGCGGCATTCTTGACGGTCTCGGTTGAGGCTACCACTTGCGCTCCTGCGGGTACACGGGTAATGCTGTCGCCGTGCGACATCCATACTTGCGAGTGTGCCTCAAACCCGCAGAACAGCGGGCAGTTGGTATCCACATAGCGCAGGTTCTGTCGTCCGTATTCGCGTGTGCCGGTGCTCTCCACCTTGCCGCCGTAGATATGGCTCATGTATTGCGCTCCGTAGCAGATGCCGAGTATCGGCAGCCGCCCGCGCAGTCGGCTCAGGTCAGCATGGAACGCATCGTCGGCGTATACGCTCAGCGGCGAGCCGGACAGGATGACGCCAATCACATCGTGGTCGTCCTCTGGGTATTTGTTGTAGGGCACTATCTCGCAGAAGGTGTCCAATTCGCGTACCCGTCGCCCGATGAGTTGCGTGGTCTGTGAGCCAAAGTCTAATATAATGATTTTCTGCATAGTAGTCTTACTCGTTGCGTGAGTAGTTGGGGGTTTCTGCCGTGATAGTTACATTGTGCGGGTGGCTTTCGGTTACGCCGGCAGCCGTGATACGCACAAATTTGGCTTGTTGCAGTTCCGTGAGGTTGTGTGCGCCCACATAGCCCATGCCCGAGCGCAACCCGCCCAGCAGTTGGTAGATAGTCTCGCTCACGGTGCCTTTGTAGGGCACGCGTCCTACGATGCCTTCGGGTACGAGTTTCGAGATATTTTGTTCCTTGCTTTGGAAATATCGGTCTGCTGAGCCTGCTTTCATGGCATCTATCGAGCCCATACCCCGGTACGATTTGAATTTACGCCCGTTGTAGATAATGGTGTCGCCCGGAGCCTCTTCTGTGCCGGCAAACATCGAGCCGCACATCACGCAGTTGCCGCCTGCCGCCAGTGCTTTGACTACATCGCCCGAGTAGCGCAGTCCGCCGTCGGCTATCACGGGTACGCCCGTTCCTGCAATGGCTTTGGCGCAGTCGAAAATCGCCGTTAGTTGCGGTACGCCTACGCCTGCAATGATTCGTGTGGTGCAGATAGAGCCCGGCCCGATACCTACTTTCACGCCGTCAGCGCCGTTCTCCACCAGATATTTGGCAGCTTCTGCCGTGGCAATGTTGCCCACCACCACATCCAGTTCGGGGTATTTATCTTTGATGGTGCGCAGCGCATGTACGATATTCTTCGAGTGTCCGTGTGCCGAGTCCAGTACGACGGCGTCCACGCCTTCTGCCACCAGCGCATCCACACGGTCCATAAAGTCCGGCGTGATACCTACGCCTGCTGCACAGCGCAGCCGTCCCAGGCTGTCTTTGCAGGCATTGGGGAAGTCCTTCAGTTTGGTTATGTCTTTGTAGGTGACCAGCCCCCGCAGGTGTCCCTCTTTGTCCACCACGGGTAGTTTCTCTACCCGATGTGTCTGCAGTGCTTCCATTACCACCTCCGTCGAGGTCGATTCTATGGTCACGAGATTCTCTTTGGTCATCACCTCCTCGATAGGGCGTGCCATGTCTTGCTCAAATCGTAGGTCGCGGTTTGTCACGATGCCCACCAAGTAGTTGTCCTTGTCCACCACGGGGATGCCCCCGATATGGTTGTCGTGCATCATCTGCAGCGCATCGCCTACGGTGCGGTCAGCGGTGATGGTGATCGGGTCGGAAATCAGTCCGTTTTCTGAACGCTTCACACGGCGCACCTCAGCGGCTTGTTGGGCGATAGACATGTTCTTGTGTATCACGCCGATACCGCCTTCTCGAGCCACTGCTATCGCCATAGTCGATTCCGTCACGGTGTCCATAGCGGCAGATACGACAGGGATGTTGAGCGCAATATGGCGAGAGAATTGACCGGCGAGCGATACCTCACGGGGCAGCACTTCGCTATAGGCGGGGACGAGCAGTACATCGTCAAAGGTAAGTCCTTCTTGCAGGACGCGTTCAGTAAGTAATGACATATTTTTGTGGTTTATCCGTTTGTTCGTTTATGGGGTTATCTGTTTATGCGTTGTTCGTTGGTTCAACTCTCAACTCTCAACTCTATTCTCACACCAGATGGTCGCAGTACCAGCAGCGGGTCAGTCCCTCGCTGTCTGTATAGACTTTGTGTGCCACGGGTTCGGTGGTGGCAATGCAGCGGTCGTTGTGGCACCATTGTTCCGACAGGTGTGTTTCGGGTTGGGGCAGATTTTCGTTTTGCCAGTTGAGCAGCGTGTATATCAGCGCCATACGCACATATTTGCCGTTCTCCACTTGGCGGAAGTAGGCGGCTCTCGGGTCGTCGTCCACCTCTATGCTTATCTCGTTTACACGGGGTAGCGGGTGGAGTACAATCATATCTTTTTTGGCGAGTGCCATCTTGTCTGTGTCGAGGATGAACGCATCCTTCAGCCGTTCGTATTCGTCAGCGTCGGCAAATCGCTCCTGTTGCACGCGCGTCATATAGAGTACATCTACCATAGGCATTGCCTCTTCTATGGTCTGCACCTCGGTGTAGTGGTCGCCCAGTTCTTGTTTCATGTAGTCGGGCAGGCGCAGTTCAGCGGGTGAGATAAGTACAAAATGCGTTCCCTCGTAGCGCCGCATGGCTTTGATGAGCGAATGGACGGTGCGTCCGTATTTCAGGTCGCCGCATAGCCCGATGGTCAGGTGGTCGAAGCGTCCCAGTTCTCGGCGAATGGTCAGCAGGTCGGTCATGGTTTGCGTCGGGTGCGAGTGTCCGCCGTCGCCCGCATTGATAACGGGGATGCGGCTGTATTCGCTGGCCACACGCGGCGCACCCTCTTTGTAGTGCCGCATGGCAATGATGTCGGCGAACGAGGAAACCACCCGCACGGTGTCAGCCACGGTCTCGCCTTTGCTCACCGAACTCGATTTGGCGTCGGAGAAGCCGAGTACATTCCCGCCCAATTCCATCATCGCAGCGGTAAAACTGAGGCGTGTGCGTGTGCTGGGCTCGTAGAAAAGCGTAGCGAGTTTCTTGCCACGGCACACATCGGCATATTTTGCGGGGTGCGCAATGATGTCGAGAGCCCGATGGATAATTTGGTCAATCTCCGCCGTTGTGAGGTCGGTAGGGTCTAATAAATGACGCATAACTTCTAATTATGAATTATAAATTACGAATTTGTAGAGGAACTATTCGAATTACGAATGAACGGAATAGATTTGTCCTATACTTGCCCTCTATTTGTTCCATTAAAAAATCTCGCGCTTCTAATGTGAACTTAGGCTTTTGTCCGAGTTTCCGAAGCACGCCCGGACTATCTCTGTCGATCAGTGTCGCACTATCCAACTCTCGTCGCTGGGGTTGTTGCGGAATCGCAGTACTTGTTCTTTCTCTTCGGGGCGGATGTAGCCTTCCGCTGCCGCCACTTCCACCAATTCGTCCAAGTTGCTGAGGCTGTGGTTCTCTATGTTTGCCTCTTGCAGTCGGTCGAGTCCTTTCTGCATGCCGTAGGTGAATATCGATACCACGCCGAGCACATCTGCTCCCGCCTCACGCAGGATGTTCACCACTTCTATGCAACTGCCGGCGGTCGAGATAAGGTCTTCCACTACCACCACTTTCTGCCCTGCTTGCAGTTTGCCTTCTATCTGATTTTGCCGCCCGTGGTCTTTCGCCCCGGAGCGCACATAGCCCATCGGCAGGTTCAGTATGGTCGCCGTGATAGCCGCATGCGCAATGCCGGCGGTCGAGGTGCCCATCAGTACCTCTGCTTCGGGGTAGTAGGTGCGGATGGTCTCGGCGAGTCCGTTCTCCACATCCTCTCGTACGGCGCAGTCGGATAGTGTCAGTCGGTTGTCGCAGTAGATAGGGCTTTTTATGCCGCTAGCCCAAGTGAACGGCTCCTCCGGCCGCAGGAATACGGCTTGTATCTTCAGCAGATCTTTTGCTATTTTCTCGCTTAGTTTCATATCATTCCTAATTCATAATTTATTTCCAAGGAATTCCTTTACGCACTGGTGGTACGCCTCCACGGGGTCTTCCGCAGCGGTTATGGGTCGTCCTACGACGATATAATCCGACCCGATGCGTCGTGCGTCAGCGGGCGTGGTGATACGCGTCTGGTCGTCGGCTTTGGCGTTGGCGAAGCGAATACCCGGTGTTACGGTCAGGAAGTCTGCCCCGCATACCTCTTTCACCATACCTGCTTCGAGGGGTGAGCAGACCACGCCGTCTAATCCTGCCTCTTTGGCGCAACGGGCGTAGTGTTTCACCACATCGCCTATCTTGCCCTCTATGAGCAGGTCGCTGTGCATGCGCTCCTCGCTGGTCGAGGTCAGTTGTGTCACGGCTATCAGCAGGGGGCGTGTCCCGTCCTCTCGGGTCAGTCCTTCGAGGGCAGCCGTCATCATCTCTTTGGTGCCGGCAGCGTGCAGGTTGACCATATCTATATCGAGTTTTGAGAGTACCGCCATGGTCTTTTTTACCGTGTTGGGTATATCGTGCAGTTTCAGGTCGAGGAAAATTTTATGTCCTCGTGCTTTGAGTTCCCGCACGATAGCGGGTCCTTCGGCGTAGTATAGTTCCATACCGATTTTTACAAACGGTCGTTCCTTACCGAATGGGTCGAGAAACTGATAAACTGCGTCTGCCGACGCAAAGTCGCAAGCAATAATGACATCCATTGTATGTAATGTGTAATATAGTTTTTTAATTTGTAGCCTTTCGTGGACATTACCGATTCACTGTCCCGATGATGTCCCGAAGGTCCTCTATTCCCAGTTCCTCCATTAGGCTGGGCAGTCGGTCTATTATCTCTGTGGCTGCCATGGGGTTCGTCAGGTTGGCGGCTCCCACTTCCACGGCCGTTGCGCCCGCCATCATCATCTCTATCGCCTCTTCTGCCCGGCTCACTCCTCCGCAGCCTATGATAGGCAGGTGGCATGCCATAGCCACTTGATTGACCATCCGCAGTGCCACGGGGAAGATTCCGTTTCCTGAGTACCCACCATAGCGGTTGGCGAGTATGGGGCGGCGTTGGCGTATGTCTATGCGCATACCGAGTAGGGTGTTTATCAGGCAGAGCCCGTCTGCCCCCGCCTCTTCGCACGCCTGTGCTATCGACACGATGTCCGTTACATTGGGCGACAGTTTCATATAGACTGGCTTGTGCGTCACGCTTTTCACTGCCCGCACCACTTCTGCCGCTGCTTTGGGATCTGTGCCGAAAGCCATGCCGCCGTTGTGTACATTGGGGCAGGAGATATTCACTTCCAGTATGTCTGCACTGCTCTCACGGTCTATCCGTTCGCAGGTGTAGGCGTAGTCGTCTATCGAGAAACCGCTGATGTTGGCGAGTATGGCGCCTTGGTATCGGCGGCGCAGGGCAGGCAGTTCGTGGCGAATCACTTCCTCCACGCCGGGGTTTTGTAGTCCCACGGCGTTGAGCATACCGTAGTTGCCGCATTCGGCAATGCGAGGTTGTGGGTTGCCGTAGCGAGCCTCACGGGTCGTGCCTTTGCAGGCGATGCCGCCCAATCGGTTCAGGTCGTAGTATTCGCTCAACTCTTCGCCGAACCCGCAAGTTCCCGAAGAGGGTATAATCGGGTTTTTCAGCCTAACCCCGCTCAATTCTATTTCCAACTGTTTGCTCATTTTTGTTTTTTCTCGACTAATATACCCCACTACGCCCCAAAATTATTTGTCTCTATGTGGAATAATTTTTCGTGTATTTGTTTTATAAAAACGATGCTCCTCTTGTATCGTTCCTGTGCCGTTTCAGCGCAGCATTACTGGCTATTAACGGGTGCTATTAGGAGGCTCCCGGCCTCGAACACGGGCCCGTCTTTGCATACCCGTTTGTTTCCTTGTGTGGTCTGAATGGTGCAGCCCACGCACACCCCGTATCCGCAGCCCATGCGTTCCTCCATGCTTACTTCGCCTTGTGTGCCGGCAGCGGCTATCAGTGCTCGCAACATGGGCATTGGCCCGCAGGCATAGTAATAACTTGGTTGCCCGCCGAGTGCAGCGGTTACAAATCCTTTTGTGCCGTGCGAGCCGTCAGCGGTCGTTACGGTTACTTCGCAGCCCAAGTCTTTGAATTCCTGCTCGTAGAACACCTCGTTTTGGGTGTTGAATCCGAGTACCACCCGTACTGCCCGTCCTTGCGCCCGCAGTTGTTTGGCGAGCAGGTATAGGGGAGGAACCCCCACGCCTCCGCCCACGAGCAGCGGTCGTTCGCCGGCAGCGGCTATGTTGTATCCGTTCCCGAGGCAGGTCAGCAGGTTTAGTTCCGTGCCGACAGCCATAGTCGCCATAGCCCGTGTCCCTTCGCCCACTACTTTATATATCAGCGTCAGTACATCGCCTTCCACATCGCATACCGAGATCGGTCGGCGCAGGAACAGCCCCGGCACGCTTATATCGACAAACTGCCCCGCTTTGATACCATCGGTCGCTCCTGCCAGCCGCATTTTGTATAGGTGGTTCGCTATCTGTTCGTTGGATAGGATGATAAAAACGGTGCAATTCATACTTCCTTATTTTAGATTACAACGATTGTGATAGAAAAAATACTATTCTATTTTGCTGATTTTATTCCCTTTTTCTTGCCGCTTGCGGCATAGGAGAAATCCTGCTTGCTATGCTCTCGAGAAACGCGCCCCTTGTTGCTATCCCAATAATTCCTAATTAGCATACACGGTCTTCCCCTGATACACATTCTCCACGCATCGCCCATACACTTTCCAGCCCTCGAATGGTGTCGATTTCCCCTTCGAGAGGAACTGTTTCGGGTCTATCTCGTATGCTTCGTCGAGGTCGAATGTGGCGTAGCAGCCTTCGGCGCTCAGGCCTGTCAGCAGGCGTGGACGGATAGCCATGGCGTCGAGCAGTCGTTCCCATGTCAGCAGCCCCGTGCGCACTAAATAGGTATAGAGTAGGGGGAACGCACATTCAATACCCACGATACCAAACGCACTGCCGGCGAGCCCACGGCTTTTCTCTTCTTGCGTGTGGGGCGCATGGTCGGTCGCTATTACATCTATCGTGCCGTCTTGCAGCCCGGCGATGAGTGCCATTTGGTCGGCAACGCCCCGCAGGGGCGGATTCATTTTCCATTGCCCTGCCTCTTGCAAGCAGAGTTCGTTCAGTAGCAGGTAGTGCGGGGCGGTCTCGCAGGTAACGCGCACGCCTCGTGCTTTGGCGTCGCGTAGTAGGCTGACGCTCTCTTGGGTCGATATGTGGCAGATGTGCAGCCGGCAGCCGGTCTCTTCGCTGAGGCGTATATTGCGTTCTATCTCTCGCCATTCGCTCTCGGAGCAGATGCCCTTGTGGTCGTGTTGTGCTGAGTAGAGTCCGTCGTGTATGTAGCCGCCCCGCAGTAGGCTGTTTACCTCGCAGTGTTCTACTATCATGCTGCCCACGGCGGCGCATTCTTCCATGGCACGGCGCATCAGCTCTTCGCTTTGTACGCCGCAGCCGTCGTCGGAGAACCCAACCACGTGGGGAGCCAGTTCCCTTATATTAACGAGTTCACCCTCGCCTTTACGGTCGAGGGTGATACATGCATAGGGGTGAATGCCAATACGGCTGTCGCGTGCGATAATGTCCTGTTGCAGTTGGAGGCTTTGCACGCTGTCAGGGGCAGGATTAGTGTTCGGCATGGTGAATACATCGGAGTAGCCGGCAGACGCAGCGGCGGCACTACCGCTTAGAATGGTCTCTTTCTGAGAATATCCGGGCTCTCGGAAATGCACATGCATATCGACGAGTGCAGGTATGCGTACAACTCCTGTGGGGTAGTTATTCCCTGTGTGGAAGTTGCGGCGTTCTTGTAGAATGCTGTTGTCTCCTTTTTGTACCATATTACCTGTTTATCGAGTGAGGTTCTCTTTCCCGTTTTGTAGAGTGGGGTTCTCCGGATGGGAGTATTGCCTATTCCCAATATCCGACTGCAAAGGTACTGCTTTTTTTCTATTCCCACAAGCCAAAGAGAGTTAAAAAGCAAAGTTGTTCAAATCCACAATGTGCTACATCTCTACAC
>CAVFHY010000018.1:0-30740 GCA_963622445.1 Bacteroidaceae bacterium | reverse complement strand
GTTTAGAGCGGAGGGGGGGGGGCGTTGTTGGGAGGAGAATCGTAAAATACGGTGCAAAGGTACAGCCTTTTCCACTCCCGGAGGTTCCAAAATTATGGTTAAAATGTTGTTTATTCATACTATTTCGGTTGTTATAATTAACCGCGGCAAAAGTACACTTTTTTTGATATATGCAAAAATTGTGTCCGTTGTATATGGAAATCACGATAATAGTCGGCTGTACCCACTAAAAAAAAGGGCGAGAGGAAACCTCCCACCCTAAATGTTCACACATCGGAATAATCCTTATTGTGTATATCATTCAAATTTTATGCCGCAAAGGTACGCCTTTTCTCCGAAACTTGCAAATAATTAATCCATTTTTTGCAAGATTTGTATATTTTTCTTACCTTTGCACACACATTAAGGGATATTCTATAAATCCCATATATAGAAAACAGTCTAACAAATACAAGACTACAAACCTCCGCCCTGATACCAAGCGAAAATTCATCACCATCTATACTGCTATTTTATAACAATCTATACCTTTCATTCTCTATGGCTACTCGAAAAGTTTTAGGTTTAGACCTGGGTGTCAGCTCCATTGGCTGGGCACTCATCGAAATGGACGAAGACACCCCGCAACAAATCCTTGCAATGGGCAGTCGCATTGTCCCGCTCTCGTCGGACGATAGCGACCAGTTCCAGAAAGGGCAGGCAATCACCAAGAATGCAGACCGCACGCAACGCCGTACGGCTCGCAAAGGCTACGACCGCTACCAGCAGCGTCGGGCATTGCTGACCGAAGTGCTGCGCCGCAATAATATGCTCCCGCAGCGTATGGACGAGCACATTATCGACCTCTGGGGCGTGCGGGCTCGTGCCGCGCAGGAGCAAATCACCCTGCAAGAGTTGGGGCGTGTGCTCTACCATATCAACCAGAAGCGTGGCTACAAGCACGCCAAAGCGGACAACTCGGGCGACAAGAAGCAGACTGACTATGTAAAAGCAGTCAATGACCGTTATAACGACCTCCACGCTACGGGGCATACCCTTGGGCAGTTCTTCTACGAGCAGTTGCGCGACACGGCGGTGCATAATCCGGACGGCAGCACCTACTACACTTTCCGTATCAAAGACAAAGTCTATCCTCGCCAAGCCTACATCGAGGAATTCGACCGTATTATGGCCACACAGCGGGTGTTCTACCCCAATGTGCTGACCGACGACTTGATAGACACGCTGCGCAATCATGTCATTTTCTACCAACGCCCGCTCAAGTCGTGTAAGCACCTTGTCAGTCTGTGCGAATTTGAGAAGCACGCCTTTACAAAACCGAACGGACAAATTATTTATATCGGTCCAAAATGTGCGCCTCGTACTTCGCCTTTGGCACAACTCTGTGCGCTGTGGGAGAAAGTGAACAATATCGTGTTGACCAATCGCAGCAACGACACCCTGCAGCCGACCAACGAGCAGCGGGCAAAGATGGTAGAGTTCCTCAATACCCACGAAAAGATGGGGCAGAAGGACTTGCAGAAGATATTGAACATTACGCCCAAAGACGGGTGGAAAGTGCGCAAGGATATAGAGAAAGGATTGAAGGGCAATGACACACTGGCGAAAATCCGCAAGGCACTCAACGGCAAGTACCAAGACCTGCTGCAAATGGATATCCGTCTGGAGGGCTCGCTGGTAGATACTGCTACAGGCGAGGTGTTCCAGACCGTGAGCAAGCAGGTAGAGCAGGAGCCGCTCTATCGTCTATGGCATGCGCTCTATTCTATCGACGACGAGCAGGACTTGCGCCGCACGCTGACCGCACAGTTTGGAATCGACGATGAGGAGGTGCTTGCTGCCCTGTGTCAGATAGACTTTGTCAAGGCTGGCTATGCCAACAAGTCGCATAAGTTCATTCGCAAACTATTGCCGTGGCTCATGCAGGGCTATCAGTACAGCCAGGCGTGCGAGATGGTGGGCGTAAACCACTCCAATAGCCTCACCACCGAGCAGAACGAGGCACGCGTTCTATTAGAGAAACTGCCGCTATTGGAGAAGAATGCCTTGCGCCAACCCATTATCGAGAAAATTCTCAACCAGATGATCAATGTGGTCAATTCCCTGCGTGGGGAATATGGCGACATCGACGAGGTGCGCGTGGAGTTAGCCCGCGAACTCAAACAGAGCAAGGACGAGCGAGAGAGTGCCACAAAAAAGAATAACGAGCACGAGAGGGAAAACAAAGATATAGCCCAAAAAATACAAGAAATGGGCATTACGCCCACCCGCTTGCGCTTGCAGAAGTACAAGATGTGGCAGGAGTTCGACGGACATTGCGCCTATTGCGGCAAGCCCATTACTATGGCGCAGTTCCTCAACGGCGTAGAGGCAGAGGTGGAGCATATCATTCCCCAGAGCGTGCTGTTTGATGATAGTTTTAGCAACAAGGTCTGCGCTTGCCGTGCTTGTAACCAAGCGAAGAACAATCGCACAGCCCGTGAGTTTATGGAGCAGCAGGGTGAGGCAGCCCTTACGGCATATCTCAATCGAGTCAACGAGGCAGCGGAGAAAAACAATATCAGCAAGACCAAGCGCAACCATCTTCTTTGGTACACCAAGGATGTTCCGGAAGATTTTATCGAGCGCCAACTGCGCCAGAGCCAGTACATTTCCAAGAAAGCGGTAGAGATATTGCGTGAGGGTTTCCGCCATGTCTATACCACAAGCGGCAGCGTGACGGATTTCCTGCGTCGCCTCTGGGGCTACAACGAGGTGCTCGAATTGCTTAACCTCGACCGCTACAAAAAGGTGGAGGGAATGACCGAGTGGAACGAGCAGAAGCACCGTGACCAAATCAAGGGCTGGACAAAGCGTATGGACCACCGTCACCACGCCATCGATGCCGTTACGATTGCCCAGACGAGCCAAGGTATTATCCAGCGCCTTAATACACTCACTGCCTCGCGCGAGAAGATGTCGTTTGAGGTCGCCAAGGCGGCAGAAGAGCGACACTACAACGAGAAACTATCGTTGCTCGAGAAGTGGGTCGTGCTGCAAAGGCATATCTCCGTCAGCGACTTGCAGGCAAAAGCCGATGGCGTGCTTATCTCCTTCCGTGCGGGTAAGCGGGTAACCACGCCGGGCAAGCGTGCCGAGTACCACCATGGCAAGCGTATTGTGCGTCAGACGGGGCTGCTCGTGCCGCGCGGTGCGTTGTCGGAGGAAACAGTCTATGGCAAGCAGGGCGACCGCTTTGTGGTCAAATACCCGATAGCGCACCAGAGCATGAAAGTGGAGAACATCATCGACCCGACCATTCGCCGTATCGTGCAAGCCCGCCTCGATGCTTTGGGCGGCAATGCAAAGAACGCTTTTGCAGAGCCGCTCTATTCCGACAAGGCGCAGACAATGCAGATACGCAGCGTCCGCTGTTGGACGGGGCTAAAGGAAGAATCCATGCGTGCCGTGCATACCGACGCACAGGGCAAGGAAGTAGGCTTTGTCAAGACGGGCAACAACCATCATATTGCTATCTATATAGATAAGGACGGCAAGTACCAAGAGTCGCTTGTGTCGTTCTGGGACGCCGTAGAGCGCAAACGCTATGGCTTGCCCGTCGTGATAGAAGACCCAAAAGCGCTATGGGACAAACTGACGGCAATGAACGATACCGACCTCCCGCCGCAGGAGTTCTTGAACGACTTGCCGCACGACGACTGGCAATTCGTTATCTCTCTGCAATCGAACGAGATGTTTATCCTCGGCATGGACGATGTGGAATACACTACGGCAATGGAGAATAAAGACTACCGCACATTGAATAAGTATCTGTATCGTGTGCAAAAACTTTGTTCCAAAGATTACTATTTCCGTTATCATACAGAAACAAAGGTGGATGATAAGTACGATGAGAAGTCTAATCCTCAATTAAGTACCCAACTACTTAAACTAAAGCGATTTCAGAGTGTCAAAGCCTTCTTTGCTCTTCATCCTCACAAAGTCCGAGTCAATATCTTAGGCGAAATTTCCGAGATACACTAACTACTTAACCCAAAAATCTACTACCATGATAAAACGCGTTCTTTGTTTCACGCGTCCTGCCTACCTCAGTCTGCACCTGCGGCAAATGGTGGTCGAGCAGCCGGACGCAGCCCCGCCCGCTGCGCCTCGCACGATACCTGTCGAGGACATCGGGGTCGTTATTCTCGAGAACAAACAAATCACTATCACGCAGGCTCTTCTTGCCGCATTGTTGGACAATAATTGCGCCGTCATCTCGTGCGACGACTACCACTTGCCGTCGGGGCTGTTCCTGCCGCTTGACGGGCATAACTTGCAGAGCGAGCGTTTCCTTACGCAGATTAATGCTTCCGAACCGCTCCGCAAACAACTCTGGCAGCAGACCGTGGTGAGCAAGATTCGCTCGCAGGCAGCAGTCTTAGGCACATTGCAGGTCGAGAACAAGAACCTGCTGGCGTGGGCAAGTGCTGTTCGGTCGGGCGACACCGACAACCTCGAGGGGCGTGCAGCGGTGTACTACTGGCGCAATGTCTTTGGCGATGCCGATTTCCTGCGTGGGCAGTTCGACGACTTGCCGAATGCGATGCTCAACTACGGCTATTCGGTAGTGCGGGCAATGATGGCACGCTCCTTGGTGGCAGCAGGGTTGCTTCCTACGCTGGGTATTCACCACCATAGCCGCTACGATGCCTATTGTTTGGCGGACGACATCATGGAGCCGTACCGTGCGTTTGTCGATTTGCGGGTGTTGGAGCTGTTGCCCGAGTACGAAGAGGCGACCACCCTCACGCCGCCTATCAAACAGGCGCTCTTGTCGCTCACCACGGCAGATGTGCCTATCGATGGGCATCGCAGCCCCATGATGATAGCCATGCAGACCACAGCCAACAGCGTGCAACAGTGTTTCTCGGGCGAGGCACGCAAGATAATCTATCCCGATTGGTGATGGGCACACGCTTTAGCGAGTATCGGATTATGTGGGTGTTAGTCCTTTTCGACCTCCCAACGGAGACCAAGAAAGACCGAAAGGACTACGCTCTGTTCCGAAAACGCCTGCTGCAGGATGGCTTTACCATGTTTCAGTTCTCTATCTATCTCCGCCATTGCCCGAGTGCGGAGAATGCCGATGTGCATATCCGCCGTGTACAAAACATACTGCCACCCCATGGGAAAGTAGGTGTTATGCGTATCACGGACAAGCAGTTCGGCGACATAAAACTGTTCGACTGCCAGAAAGAAGCCATTGTCAATCCGTCCGCCCAACAATTAGAATTGTTCTGACAGTAGGAGGTACGGAGCGGAATAGTATTTTTTTTTGGGGGGGGAATGCCCCACACACATTTTTTTTTGAAAAAAAATGCCAGTAGAGTGTTTTTTTTCTGTCAAGCCGAGAAAAAAAACGCAAAATACAAAGTGGTATTAGAAAAGAAAAACCGATTAGAAACAGAAAAAGCGAAGGATAAAATCCTTCGCTTTTTCTGTTTCTAATACGGCACGCAATGTCTTGGTTTTTACTGCAATACACACATTCTGTTGTGTTTATGCCGCAAAGTTACAAAATTTGAATGATATACACAACCACCTCTTCGTTATCTATCTTCAACGCCACGTTGTGTTTATGCCGCAAAGTTACAAAATTTGAATGATATACACAACTGCGAGATGGTGATACAGCCATTCTCCGCGGTTGTGTTTATGCCGCAAAGTTACAAAATTTGAATGATATACACAACCCGCTTTGTAATTGCTATCTCCCACCTTGTGTTGTGTTTATGCCGCAAAGTTACAAAATTTGAATGATATACACAACGATAAAATCGGTAATCGGTTGCATTGACTGGTTGTGTTTATGCCGCAAAGTTACAAAATTTGAATGATATACACAACCGCATTTTATTGATACCAACGAGGTTGATAGTTGTGTTTATGCCGCAAAGTTACAAAATTTGAATGATATACACAACGCAGAGAAGTGGGGGTGGTCGGAGATAGCCGTTGTGTTTATGCCGCAAAGTTACAAAATTTGAATGATATACACAACAGAATTGTGCGGACGCTTACGCTACGAAGAGTTGTGTTTATGCCGCAAAGTTACAAAATTTGAATGATATACACAACCGAACCACTTTGCGAAAAAACACCCGACAAGTTGTGTTTATGCCGCAAAGTTACAAAATTTGAATGATATACACAACAAGCATTTGTGTTTAATGTGCCGCGGGTGCGTTGTGTTTATGCCGCAAAGTTACAAAATTTGAATGATATACACAACTATACTTGTGCCATTCAACGAGACAACCACGTTGTGTTTATGCCGCAAAGTTACAAAATTTGAATGATATACACAACTGTCGGTTGTCTTTGGCTACGATGTCTTTCGTTGTGTTTATGCCGCAAAGTTACAAAATTTGAATGATATACACAACCTATAAGTATATATAAAAAGCGAGCGTCTGGTTGTGTTTATGCCGCAAAGTTACAAAATTTGAATGATATACACAACCCCGGGGCGGGTTTAATTTGCAGACCGCCGTTGTGTTTATGCCGCAAAGATACGACAAAAAAAATTCCAACCCATTCCATCATTTTTCCGAACAAAAAAGTTCGGCTATTCAGATAGAGTCCGTCAAAGGTCGTTTGTAACAAAGGAATAGGCATGGTCTGCCAGCTCCTCGAAAAAGTTACGCAGTAGTAGTCGGTATCTTGGCTAACGCTGTGGCAATAGCGTTCGGTTGCGTGGTCAATACGGTACGACAAAAAAAACGAAATATACAAAACCCGTGCTTTTTTCAGTAGAAAAAAAATAGGGGATAATTGTGCAGGAACAGGCGTTACATAACGAATAATTTCTTAAGGATGTATATATTATGGGAGGGGATATATAGAATACCCCGCTAACCATAATCATTAACACCTAAAAATGTAATCTGTATGAAAAACGCAGCAGAACTATTTTTGTCACAGTGGCAAGAGAACAAACTCCAACAAAACCAACTCGCAGAACAAATAGATGGGCTTTTTGCCGATCTACTGAAGCAATACGCCCTGTTGGAACAATCGGCGGAGAAGAAAAACGATTTTTTCTCAAAGACGATTATGTCCGCATCGTTGTCGAGATAAAAGCGCACGAGCGCATCGGCAAGCAGTGGCCCGGCAACTGGAATAGCCTGCCCATGCTTGCCGATATGCTCACACCGATTGTCGGGTGGCTCGTCTCACCCAATAGCCTGTGGCGCACGATAAACAAAATCGAAAATTATGAGGACGAAATTCGCCGCCGAGCAGTGCAGTTACGCCCATAATTCAAAAAAAATGACTTTTTAACGGCATTTACAAGGTGTAAAATGCGGGGGCGTACACGGCTTATTATCAACTGATTATTTCGTTTTTATCGATTCAAATCGATGGTGTACATTCATTTCATCGATTTGAATCGTTGCAAAAGGCTCGTTTTCGCCCTATCTTTGCACCGTCTTTCGAAAGAACAGGTAACAGCCACCGCCTCAAAAAGGTGGCAATCGTAATCCATTAACCAAACAACAAACCTACCAATTTATTATTATGGCAAAGTGCGTTCCAATGGACTTGATAAAGTCTATATCCGGCAAAGTATGTCAACACTCTAACACCTATTTCGCAACACGCAACGGTACGATCTACACGGGCAAGATATGCCGTCCGAGTACCGCAGACCCCACTGCCGTTCAGACTGCGCAGCGCACGCGTTTTGCACAGGCTCGGGCTGCAGTAAAAGCACTCTCTACACAAGACCGTGCCACATACATGGAAGCATATAAGTCGAACCCAGGCAAATATACAACCCTAAACGGCTATATATTCGCTCACGAGATGGCAAAACTGTCGGCATAACACCGATGAAACATCTGCAACTGATTCTTGCGACCGCAATGTGCACCTTCGGGTGCGCATTGCTTGTAACGGGAATAGCCCTGCCACCGGCGGGCGAGATACACTCTTCCGTACTCGTTGCCTTTGGCGAAGTCATGACCTTCTCCGGCTCCCTCATAGGCATTGATTATCACTACAAATACAAGAATTGAACCTAAACGGCTTATCCCCCCTAAACACTACAAACCGAAAAACACATTATGCTACTACGAATCTACCGTTCTCTGCCGCAAGGCAATGCCATCTGCGGACAACTATATGTGGATGGCGAACTATTCTGCGATACGCTGGAGCGTGCCGATGTGGCCATCCCCGCGGGATTCTATCCTGTTACGCTCACCGTATCGCCCCGATTCGGCGAAATACTGCCCCTAATCGGCAATGTAGTCGGACGCACTGGAATACGCATCCACGCAGGCAATCTCACTCGTGATACGGCGGGCTGTATCTTGGTAGGCGTAGCCTCTGTATGCGGCCCGATCGCCTCGCCGCAGCCTCGCCTGCTATCTTCCCGCCGCACGCTCAATCGCCTGCGCAATACCCTACTAATCAACTACAACAATCGTGGAAACAAAAACTATGAACCGCTCTATATCGAGATTATCGACGCCGACCCGTATCCTCTGTATGATGTGCCTTGTCCTCTGGAGCAGTGCATGCACTACACTAAGGAAGACGGCGCAACCCGCCACGACAGCAACCACGCAGCGGCTCAAAAGCACGCAGCGTGACAGCATCGTCTATCGTATTCGGGACAGTATAGTAGTCTTTGTGCCTGCCGATTCGATACCGCTAACGGCAGGCACCCACGGGCAGACAAGCCGCTCGTTCCGTACCGAATATCGCGACCGCATCGTCGTGCGCACCGATACGATATACAGCAACCGAGAAGTGGTTGTCCGCTCACCGCCCGAGCGCTATGTACCCCGATTCTACCGATACTGTGCGGCTATCTGCGGCGGATTAGCCCTCTATCTGACAGCCCGCACAGCATGGCGGATATACCGTAGGTAGCCCACGCAAAAGACGGCCTATCTCTCGATCTCCTCGCGAACGGAGTTAATCTCGAGCAGGGTACTGAAACTGCTGCCATCGTAGAGCCCCGTAAGGTACGCCAATTTGTCGTCCTCTTGGGCGTAGCCCATCTCGAGCATGTTCTCTGCCGTAAGGCGGAAGAGTTCCTGCTTATTATGGTGAAGCGGGTCGTAGGCAGGATAGACGCCATAACTGAGGTTCAGCGAGCGCACCAGTTTCTCCTTGTAGCAGATAGCCATAATAGGTGCGGGACCACGAAATGCGGCAAGGTTGCGTGCCATACGCCCCGTAGCACTATCGATCAGAATACCACGCAGCCCCAACTCTATCGAAGCACGGAAAGCCGATCGGGCAAGAAACTCACGCACAGGGTCGTCGTCGCTGCGCCCGAGGTCGATGTCCTGGGAATACTCCTGCTCTTTCTCTGCCTGCTCGGCGATGTGCGCCATAGTGCGAACCGCCTCAACGGGGTACTTACCCGTAGCCGTCTCGCCCGAGAGCATCAGCGCATCGGTACGCGAGAAGACAGCATTGGCGATGTCGGTTACTTCGGCACGGGTAGGACGAGGGTTGCTTATCATCGAGTGGAGCATCTGTGTCGCTACGATAACAGGCTTGCGGGCACAGCGGCACTTACGGATAATGGTGCGCTGGATGCCCGGTATCTCCTCGATAGGCACCTCGATGCCAAGGTCGCCACGCGCCACCATGATACCATACGAAGCGTCGATAATCTCGTCGATATTATCCACGCCCTCTTGGTTCTCTATCTTAGAGATGACGAGCATCTCCTTGCCCGTAGCGGCTATCTCCGCCTGTACCGCCTCCACATCAGCACGCGAGCGCACAAAACTATGGGCGATAAAGTCGATGTCCAGCGAGGCGGCAAAACGGATGTTGCGCTTGTCTTTCTCCGTCAGAGCGGGCAAGTCGAAATGCGCACCGGGCACATTCACACTCTTGCGCGCACCCAGCGTACCGTCGTTCTGCACCGTGGCAGTGATGTCGTCGCCATCGATAGCCGTAACGAGCATATCGAGGGCACCGTCGTCGAAGAGGATATGTTGCCCCACCGCAATATCACGGGCAAAATCGGGATAGGAGAGGTTAATCGTGCCATGGACGGAGTTCTCATCGGGGCGACCGAAGATATGAACGGTCTCGCCCGTAGCATAGTCGATAGGCGCAATGCAGGCAGTGGTACGCACCTCGGGACCTTTGGTATCGAGCAGAAGCCCCAATTTGGTGCTCACCCGACGCACATTGTCCACTACTTGGCGTATGCCCTCTTCGGTAGCGTGAGCGGTGTTGATACGCACCACATTGGCTCCCGCCTCATACAGCGAGCGGATGAACTCCACATCGCATCGTCTGTCGCTGATACTGGCGACTATCTTGGTCTGTTTCATGCTATTTTTGTACCGTATGACTAATTCCTTATCCCCCCTATTACGGGGCGGGGCTGCTGCCCCTAAAAAAAAGAGAAAACTGCCCGAAAGCAGTTCGCTCGCACAGTACCGCGAGTGGGACTTGAACCCACACAACCATTTCTGGTCAAGGGATTTTAAGTCCCTCGTGTCTACCGATTCCACCATCGCGGCATCGCTTGAGAAAAAGAGTGTCTCCTGAGCGAAATCGGCTGCAAAGGTACTGAAAAAAGTAAGAATATGCAAGCCGCCCCTGCAAAAAAATACTTTTTTCGCGATCGCGTGTGTTTGCCGGTGCGTATATTCGCCTTGTGTATGCTTGCCGTATGTCGCTACGAGCGTAAACAGGCATGCTTTTTGCGGCAAACAGGACATAAATCCAAGCAACAAAACAGATAAAACCAAATACAACAAACCGCAGTATGAAAATAGTCGTTTTTACCGGTGCAGGCATCAGCGCCGAGAGCGGATTAGGCACTTTCAGAGGCTCGGACGGGCTATGGGAGAACTACCGCATACAAGATGTATGTACGCACGATGCATGGCTGAATAATCCGCAGTTGTGCGTCGATTTCTACAATGCGCGTAGGCGGGATATTCTCGCCGCCAAACCGAATGCCGCCCACGAGGCGATCGCCCGGCTGCAACAGGCGTGTCCCGATACGGCAGTGATAACACAAAACATAGACGACCTGCACGAGCGGGCAGGGGCTAAGGATGTGCTGCACCTGCACGGAGAGATAACCAAACTGCGCTCGGACATAGACGAGACGGCGACCGTACCGCTCGAGGGCTGGGAACAACACTACGGCGACCGACACCCCGACGGCAGTCTGCTACGGCCGTATGTTGTGTTCTTTGGCGAGAATGTGCCGTATTTCGCTCCAGCATGCACGATAGCCTCAACAGCGGATATTATGCTGGTGGTAGGTACAAGCCTGAATGTGTATCCTGCCGCCTCGCTACTGGAATATGTACCCCGCTCGGCGCGTATCATCGTAGTGGACCCCCATACGCCCGATTTCGGGATATATCGTGACCGTGTAGAACATATTCAAGCCAAAGCCTCGGCAGGCGTACCTGAAGTAGTGGAGAAACTAACAGCCCAATACACCGATTAAGGCATATTGGGCTGTACAGGACAGCAGTGGCAACAGAGTGCCACTATGCATCAGAACTCGTAATCGACAGCGGCACGGGCGGAACGCACCTTGGCAATATAGCCCGCCACCTTGAGATGCTCGGGGTGGTTCTGGTAGGTCTCGACATCCTCCCATGTACGGAACTCGCAGATAAGGCAGACATCGTAGTCCGTCTTCTTGGAGTTAGGAATGTTGATACCGACCTCCTCGCTGACAAGCACATCAATCTTGCTGCGCAAAGAGAGCAAGCCCTCCTTGATGATTTGGGCATTCTCCTGCTTGGTATGCCCCTCCGCCTCGTCTTGCAGACGGAAAAATACAATATGTTTGATCATTGTTGTAGGAATTAGAGCGTCCCCTGCGGGACTTCTATAAAATAAGCGGATAGGAAAATTACCAAATAGAAACACGGTTCTCGGGAGCCACATAGAGAGGCGACTCCTCGGTGATACCCCATGCCTCGTACCATGCAGCGATGTGCGGCAGAGCACCGTTTACACGCCAACGACCGAGCGAGTGAGGGTCGGACTTGGTGCGGTTGAGAATCTCCTCGGGACGGATGTTGCCTGCCCATACATTGGCATACGCCAAGAAGAAACGCTGCTCGGGCGTGAAACCGTCACGGGTCTGCAAACGCTCGGAAGCAGGCTTGGCAGCCTCGTTCTCCTTGAACGCCTGGAAGGCAATCTGCAGACCTCCGTGGTCGGCAATGTTCTCACCCAAGGTGAACTCACCGTTGCCAAAGACGCCCGGAGCCACCTCGATATGGCTGAAATAGTCCGCCATGACCTTGGTGCGCGCATCGAAATTCTTCTTGTCCTCTGCCGTCCACCAGTTGTTCAGGTTACCGTCCTTGTCGAACTGGCAGCCCTGGTCGTCGAAGCCGTGGGTCATCTCGTGGCCGATAACGACACCGATAGCACCATAGTTGAAGGCATCGTCTGCCGACATATCAAAGAACGGGTATTGCAGAATACCGGCGGGGAAGCAAATCTCGTTGCTCGACGGGTTGTAGTAGGCATTGACGGTTTGCGGAGTCATATACCATTTTGTTTTATCTACGGGCTTGCCAAGGTAACTGAGGCTGTAGTCCTGCGCAAACTTGGACACACGCTGCAGGTTCTCGTAGTAAGGCACGGATGCGCTGATGTGCAGGTCGGTATAGTCGCGCCATGTGTCAGGATAGCCAATCTTGATGGTGATGGCATTCAGTTTCTCGATAGCGCGAGCCTTGGTGGTATCGGACATCCACTCAAGCGCCTCGATACGCTCGCCCAGGGCGTGCTGAAGGTTCTTGACAAGCGCCAACATACGCTCCTTGTTCTCCTCGGGGAAGTATTTCTGGACATACATCTGGCCGACTGCCTCGCCCAGCGTACCATTGACGATACCAACGGCACGCTTCCAAAGCGGACTCTGCTCCTCGCGACCCGACAGCACCTTGCCGTAGAAATTGAAGTTCTCGTCGTAAATCTCGGTGGTCAGATAACTTGCTGCGCCATCGATGGTCTGCCACAAGAACAGGGTCTTGAGATCCTCAAGGCTCTCGTCGGCAAGCATCTTGCCTGCCTCCTGCAAGTGGCGAACCTGACCTACGCTGAGGCTGTCCGGCGCAATATCCATGGCAGCAAAATAGGCGTTCCAATCGACTTGCGGCACCAGACTCTGCAGGTCGGCGATACTCATCTTGTTGTAGTTGGCCTGCGGGTCACGCAACTCGACATTGTTGAGCGCAGCCCCTGCCAGACGGGTCTCGAGGCGCAAAACGGTAGCGGCACGGTCGGCAGCATCGGCATAACCGAAGAGGCTGAACATACGGGCCACATGCTTTTGGTACTCCTCACGGATATGGGTGGTAGCCTCGTCGGTATCGAAGTAGTACTCCTTCTCGCCGAGCGCAAAGCCGCCCTGGTACTCGTTGAGGATGTTCATGGTCGAGTTCATGGCGTCGGCATCGACATACATGCCCCAGATACCATACTCCAACGACTTGCCGAGCAGGGTACTCAACTCGCTGCGATCGTTGATTCCTTCGATTTCATCGATGGTTTTGCGCAACGGCTCGATACCCTGTTGGTTGCGTGCGGCGGTATCCATGGCCTGGTTGTAGATGTCGCCTATCTTCTGCTCGATAGTACCTTCGGTGTACTTCTTGGCAGCGATGTCTTGGATGAGTCCGTTGACCTGCTCGAGATTGTTGAGCGCCAACTTGTCGAAACTGCCGAAACGGCTGTACTCACCCGTAAGCGGGTTGTTCTTCATCCAGCCACCGCAGGCGAACTGATAGAAATCGTTCTGCGCAACGGCAGTGGTGTCCAGATTCTCGGGACGAATGCCCGTACTCTGTTGTTTGGTGCATGCGGTTGTCATAAGTGTAATGGCTGCAAGCGATAAAATAATCTTTTTCATACTTTTGTTATGATATGTATATTCCAACGATTGTCCTCTTATACGATGTGTAATCTCCAAAAAGCCTGCAAAAATACAAAATATCTTGTAAGTGTGCAAATAATTGCGTATCTTTGCAGCGTTTTCGGGGAAAGCGTACACAAAATGTACGCCCGCCCGAACAGTATGAACCAAATTATCATTATATGATTCTCGACAAATTAGAAAACGCTGATTGGTACTTCGACAGTGTGCCTGGCTTTGCCCGGTTTATGAAGTTCTTCAAGGAAAATGACTTGGAGGAAATTCCTGCTTGTAAAATTCACTTGGACGGCAACGACCTCTATGTAAATATCCTCGATTTCAACGGAAAAGAGGAAGACAAATGCCGCATGGAAGCACACCACGACTACATTGATATACAGATTCCGCTGACGGGCGATGAGACGATGGGATGGAAATCGCTGGAAGACTGCCAAGAGATAACACAAGAGTATGACGAGGGCAAAGATGTGGAGTTCTATGGCGACAAAGCAACGACAAAGTTTGTTGTGCCCGCAGGCCATTTTGCCGTTTTCTTCCCGACCGATGCACACCAACCGGGTATCGCGCCGGGCAAGCAATATCGCAAGATCATTGTGAAGACAAAGGCAAACGCCTAACCGCTATCGATACCGGACCGCAGACACTATGCCTGCGGTCTCGCTATCTAAACAGTATCATAGTATAGTTGTGGAGGATGTATAGTTGTTGCAGAGTAGAGAGTTGGTGCTGACTATACGATGCCGGTATCTATCTGTTCAATACATAATGTTAATGATTAATTAACCTCGGTCATGAAAAAGAAAACGCTTGGATTGGTGGCTTCAGACCCCTATTTGCAGCCCTATACGCAAGCCATTGAGGCTCGATACGAATATGCTCTCCGTCGAGAAAAAGAACTGACAGGCGGCACACCGCTAAAGGACTGGGCGGATGGATACCTGTATTTCGGACTCCATCGCACCCCGAAAGGATGGGCACTGCGGGAATGGGCACCCAATGCTACGGCTATCTACATCATAGGAGATATGAACGGCTGGGCGAAGGACGAGAAATACCGCCTGCAACCCAAAGAAAACGGCGTGTGGGAGGCACTGCTGCCAGCATCGGCACTGAAGCACGAACAACTCTACAAATTGTTGGTAGAATGGGACGGCGGGCAAGGCGAACGCATACCGAGTTACGCAACGCGCGTAGTACAAGACGACACGACCAAGATATTTTCGGCGCAGGTATGGAACCCGAAACCCTACGAATGGAAACATCGTAAGCCGCTGAAAGTCAACAAAGGCGGGTTATATATCTACGAATGCCATATCGGTATGGCATCGGAGGAAGAGAAGGTAGCCTCATACGAGGAATTCCGCACGAATGTGCTGCCACGCATCGCCGAATTGGGCTACAACTGCGTACAGATAATGGCCATTCAGGAGCATCCGTACTACGGCTCGTTTGGCTACCATGTGTCGAATTTCTTTGCTGCATCGAGCCGTTTCGGTACGCCCGAAGAACTGAAAGCCCTAATAGACGACATCCACGGACACGGCATGGCGGTGATAATGGATATCGTACATTCGCACGCCGTGAAGAACGAGTTGGAAGGGCTGGGCAACTTTGACGGCACACCCTATCAGTATTTCCACACGGGCGGGCGTCGGGAGCACCCTGCATGGGACAGCCTCTGCTTCAACTACGGCAAGACGGAGGTGCTGCACTTCCTGCTCTCGAACTGTAAGTTCTGGCTCGACGAGTACGATTTCGACGGTTTCCGATTTGACGGCGTAACCTCGATGATGTACCTGAGCCACGGCTTGGGCGAGGATTTCAACGGCTACGGCAGTTATTTCAACGGCAACGAGGACGGCGACGCCATCTGCTATCTGACGCTGGCGAACAAGTTGATTCACGAAGTGAAAAAACAGGCCATTACCATAGCGGAGGATATGTCGGGTATGCCTGGTTTGGCACGACCGGAGAAGGACGGCGGCATGGGATTCGACTATCGGCTCGCCATGGGTATCCCTGATTTTTGGATTAAATATATCAAGGAAGTAAAAGACGAGGACTGGAAGGCAGGACATATACTCTACGAGATGACCAACCGCCGCGACGACGAGAAGACGATCTCCTACTGCGAAAGCCACGACCAAGCCTTGGTAGGCGATAAGACTATCATTTTCAGGCTGATAGATGCGGATATGTATTGGCATTTCGAGCATGGACACTCGACCTATATGGTGGACAGAGGCATAGCACTGCACAAGATGATTCGCCTTGCTACGGCTTCGACTATCAACGGCGGCTACCTCAACTTCATGGGCAACGAGTTCGGACACCCCGAGTGGATTGATTTCCCGCGCGAGGGGAACGGCTGGAGTTGCAAGTACGCCCGCCGTCAGTGGAGCCTGGTGGACAACCCGAATTTCTACTACGCCGACCTCAACCGCTTCGACGAGGAGATGATTCACCTGCTCCGACAGAAACTGACACAAATGAAAGACGAGAACGGCACACACCTACCCTATATCTACAAACTATGGGACAACGAGGGCGACCAAGTGGTGGCGTATCGGCGTGGTAATCTGCTGTTTGTGTTCAACTGGAACGGACAGAAGTCGTTTGCCGACTATGGCTTCCTTGCGCTGGAGGGCAAATATCGCGTGCTGCTCGACACAGACGCAAAACAGTTTGCGGGCTTCGGGCAGAACGACGATGCGGTGGAGCATTTCACGCAACACGACGAACTCTACGCCGACGACGGCAAGGGCTGGCTCAAACTCTATCTGCCTGCCCGCTCGGCGATGGTGCTGGAGAAAATAGACTAACCAAAAGACGGGGGAATTTTGACCCCCATAAATATAACAACGGATTATGAAGAAAATAATGCTCGTTGCATTGGCCGCCGTGACGCTCGTGGCATGCAACAAAACTTCGCTCAAAGAACAATATACAACGCTGACGGAAAACGCTGAGGCACAATTTAATGCCACGGAGGATGCTGCGGTGGCGGATTCGATTCTGACAGCCTACCTGACCGAGGCACTGGATTTGTATTTAGCCAACCAGAAAGACGCCTATGCCGACTCGATTCTGCTCGATATTTACTACATGCTCGATGCAGACCAAAAAGCACAGGTGTTCGACGCTATGTCGGAGGAGAAAAAGGCTTCGGAGGCCTTGGCAGAACTCTATCAGACCTACTGCATAGAGAAGGCTACCTCGGCGGGGCAACCCTATATCGATGTCTGCTCGTTGCAGGCAGATGGTACACCGCTGGCACTCAGCGAGTTAGTTGGCAAGACGGACTATGTCTTGGTCGATTTCTGGGCATCGTGGTGCCGCCCGTGCCGTCGTCTGTTGCCGGTCTTGAAAGAGATTTACACGGCACAGCCTGCCGGCAAACTGCAGATACTCGGCATTAGTTGCGACCGTGATTCGGCGGCTTGGCAGCAGGCTGTAGCCGAAGAGGAGTTGTCGTGGCCCCAGATTCGCGACCAGCGTGAGGAGCCGTACAATCCATGCGACATCTATGGCATTCGGGCCATCCCGACCACGATACTGATTGACGCTACAGGCACGATTGTAGCCCGCAACCCGTCGGAAGAGGAGATAGTTACTATCCTGAGCAAATAACGATCCACTTCACTCAACTTTCAACACTAAATTAAAAATCTAACCACCATGCGTGTAATTATTGAACCCAACTACGACATGCTCAGCCAATGGGCAGCGAACTATGTAGCCAAACGAATCAACGAATTTGCCCCAAAAGAGAGCACACCTTTTGTGCTTGGTCTGCCGACCGGCTCATCGCCATTAGGCATGTACCGCCATCTGATTTCGCTCTACGAGGCGGGCAAGGTCTCGTTCCGCAATGTCGTTACTTTCAATATGGACGAGTATGTGGGCTTGGCAGAGGACCATCCGGAGAGTTACCACTCCTTTATGTGGAACAACTTCTTCAGCCACATCGATATCCGCAAGGAAAATGTGAATATCCTCAACGGCAATGCGGCAGACTTGGAAGCCGAGTGCGCCCGCTACGAGCAGAAAATCAAGAACTACGGAGGTATTCACCTGTTTTTGGGAGGTATCGGCCCTGATGGACATATCGCATTCAATGAGCCAGGCTCATCGCTCACCAGCCGCACCCGCAAGAAGGAACTGACCACCGACACGATTATCGCCAACTCGCGCTTCTTCGACAACGATGTCAACAAAGTGCCTAAGACCGCACTGACAGTAGGTGTGGGTACGATAATGGACGCGCAGGAGGTGCTGATTATGGTCAACGGGCATAGCAAGGCACGCGCCCTGCAGCATGCCATAGAGGAGCCGATTTCGCATATGTGGACGGTGTCGGCACTGCAGATGCACCAGCACGGCATTATTGTCTGCGACGAGGCGGCTTGCGACGAACTGAAGGTAGGCACCTATCGCTATTTCCGCGATATAGAGCGCAATAACCTCGACCCGAACAAGATATAATCCTGCTCCCGCTAATGCATAAATGGTAATTAACGGACTTATATGAAGAACGCTATACATTAAAGCAGGGCATTTCATCAGACTCAATACTATATGTTGCAAATTTATAATACACTCAGCCGTCAGAAAGAGTATTTCCGCCCGCTTCACGAGGGGCGTGTCGGGATGTATGTGTGCGGTCCGACCGTCTATGGCGATGCGCACCTTGGGCATGCTCGCCCCGCCATTACATTCGACCTTTTGTTCCGTTACCTGCAGTACCTTGGCTACAAGGTGCGCTATGTGCGTAATATCACCGATGTGGGGCATTTGGAGCACGATGCCGACGAGGGCGAGGACAAGATAGCCAAGAAGGCGCGTCTCGAGCAGTTGGAGCCGATGGAGGTGGCGCAGTACTATACCAACCGCTACCACCACGATATGGAGTTGCTCAATGTACTGCCGCCTTCGATAGAGCCGCACGCCAGCGGCCATATCATCGAGCAGATAGCCTTTGTGCAGAAGATTTTGGACAAGGGGTACGCGTATGTCAGCAACGGCAGCGTCTATATGGATGTGGAGAAGTATGCTCAAGACTATCCGTACGGCAAACTGTCGGGGCGCAATCTGGAGGACATCAAGACCGAGACGCGCGAACTCGACGGACAGGCTGAGAAAAAGCATAGTTACGATTTTGCGTTGTGGAAAAAGGCAGCGCCGGAGCATATCATGCACTGGCCGAGTCCGTGGTCGGAGGGTTTCCCAGGCTGGCACATGGAGTGTTCGGCGATGGGGACGAAATACCTCGGCGAGGAGTTTGATATCCACGGCGGCGGCATGGACCTGATGTTCCCCCACCACGAGGCGGAGATAGCCCAGTCGTGCGCAGCGTTGGGGCATGAGTCAGTGCATTATTGGATGCACAACAACATGATTACCATTGCGGGTAAGAAGATGGGCAAGTCCTACAACAATTTCATTACCCTCGAGCAGTTCTTCCGTGGCGATCATCCGCTTCTCTCGCAGCCGTTCTCGCCCATGACGATTCGCTTCTTTATCTTGATGGCGCACTATCGTTCGACGGTCGATTTCTCCAGCGAGGCATTAGAGGCCGCCGAGAAAGGCTTTGCCCGCCTACAGGAGGCATATACCCGGCTGATGAAACTCACGGCATCGGAGCAAAGCACCGTCGAGACAGCAGGCCTGCGTGAGCGTTGTGCTGAGGCTATGGACGACGATCTCAACTCGCCGATTGTTATCTCTGCGCTCTTCGATTCCGCACGGGCTATCAACACGGTGTACGACGGCAAGGGAACTATCTCCAAGGCCGATTTGGACGAACTACAGTTGGTGTGGAAGACCTACGCTGTCGATATTCTCGGCCTGCGTTTCGAGGAAGCAGGTGCGGGCAACAGCCATGCGGCTGCGTTCCAAGGGGCTATCGATTTGTTGCTCGGCATTCGTTTGGACGCCAAACGCCAGAAAGACTGGGCTACAAGCGACCGTATTCGCAATCGTCTGACCGAGTTGGGCTTTTCTATCAAAGACACGAAGGACGGCTTCGAATGGAGTATTTGATGCCGAACCGAATAGAAAGCCCTACCCGTGTTGCCCGCAAGGCGTGGGTAGGGCTTTTGTTGTGCATTTTGTTTGCGCTGTTGTCCGCATGTAGGGGCAATGGCGGCAAACCTGTTGCGGACACCCATTTGGTGGCATATCCCGGGCGTACCTTCAGTTATAAGAAGCAGTTCAACGACAATCAATCGCGGCAGATTCGGGCGGCGCAGGCGTTGGGTCTGGCGGCTCCGTTGCGGAATAGGGAAGAAGCACAGCACGAGCGTCGCCACCTGCGTGAGGTGCGTTCGTGCGACAATTTCATTGTGGACGAACTGACCCATTCCGTGCCGTATCTGGTACCTAAGGCAGCGGACGAACTGCAGCGGATAGGGGAGGGCTTTGGTGATATTCTTGCCCGCAACGACTTGCCGCACTATCGTTTTCATGTCAGCAGCGTGTTGCGTACGGAGGATGATGTGCGCCGCTTGCAGAAGAGCGGCAATATCAATTCCGTCACCCGTTCCTGCCACTGCTATGGCACTACATTCGACCTTACTTATACCGATTTTGAGAAGACTTCTCGCACGGGCGATTATATGACTCCGGACAATCTCAAATTGGTCTTGGCGCAGGTGTTGCTTAACGAGCAGCGTGCGGGTCGTATCTATGTCAAATACGAGTGGCAACAGGCGTGTTTCCATATCACCGTCCGTCCATAAGGAGGTTGGTAATAAGCGTTATACCGCTGACTACTTGTAATAAATACTTGTCTATTGCCAGGCAATAGACAACCGACAGCACATAATAAATAGTAGGCAAATGGATAGAACACTAGCATTCTATTTATAATCAGCAAAATACAGATAGTACTACGGATGGGCAGTACGCATAGCGCGCTGTAGTTCGCGGCGGTCGTCTTGTTCGCGGAGAGATTGACGCTTGTCGTAGGTGTGTTTGCCTTGGCAGAGGGCTATCTCCAACTTGGCAAAGCCCTTGTCGTTGATGAAAAGCCGCAACGGGACTATGGTTTTACCCGTGTCCTTTACTGCCCGCTCGAGTTTGCGCAGTTCTTTTTTCTGCAAGAGCAGTTTGCGGTCACGCTTGGCATCGTGGTTGGCATAACTACCAAAACGGTACTCTGTGATGTGCATGCCCTTAACCCACAATTCGCCCGCACTGAATTGACAGTAGGTATCTGCCAACGAAGCCCTACTCTCGCGAATGGACTTAATCTCTGTGCCGAACAATTGCATACCCGCCGTATAGCGGTCGAGTATTTCGTAATCGAATGTGGCACGGCGGTTCTTTATATTGACATCACTCTTGAGGCGCATACGGGTCTTCCGTTTCGGGTGTAGGTAGGATTTCTTGGGAAACAGGGGCAGCAGAGGTGGTGTCGTACGATGGCTGTGCGGCTTGCTCTGTCTGCTTGAGTTCGACACGCTTATACTTCTTCTGACGCTGTTGCCAACGCTCGCGGGCATACTGCTGCATATCTATTACATCATCGCTCTCGTCTATGATTTCGAGCCCGAAGATGGTCTCAATAATGTCCTCCAAAGTCAAAATACCCTGGAAGCAACCGTACTCGTCTATCACGAGGGCGATTTGAGATTTCTGCTTGAGCATAGCATCAAATATCTCACCGAGCGACTTGTTCTCATCAAAGGATGGAAGAGAGCGTTTGATGGAGCCGAGTGTAACATTGAAATGGTCTTCTGCCAAATCTTCGAGAGCATCATCACGGAGCACATACCCCGTAATATACTCCGGTGATGAGGGAGAATAAACAGGAATTCGCGAGAAGTGGTCGTACTCATCGGACTGATAGTACTCGCGGAGCGTCATCGTCTCGGGCGCAATTTTCGCCACCACACGGGGCGTCATCACATCGGAGGCTTTGATTGTATCGAGGCGCATCACATTGCCGATGATTTTGTTCTCGCCCTGCTCTATCACGCCCTCTTCTTCGCCTACATTGACCATCGCCAGTACTTCTTCACGGGAGACGGTTGCCTCGTCATTGCCGTGTTTGAAGAGGTAAGTGATGCCCTTAATGAGCAGTACAAATGGGTACATCACGACCACTAAAACCTGAATACAGCGCGCCGTAAAGCCCATAAGGGATTTCCAATAGGTAGTGCCGATAGTCTTCGGAATAATTTCGGAGAAGATAAGTATCAGCACCGTAGTAATGGCACTGACCAGACCGAACCACTGCGAGCCGAAAAGAATGTTAGTCTGCTGACCCACGCCCGCAGCACCAATGGTATTGGCTATGGTGTTCAGCGAGAGAATAGCCGCCAACGGACGCTCCGTTTCGGTCTTGAATTTTCGCATTAAGGTAGCCGGTTTATAGCCCTCCTCCTCACGCATCGTGATGTAACTGAGCGTAGTGGTCATCAAGATGGATTCGAGCAGCGAGCAAAGAAAAGATACTGCCATCGCAGACAGTAAGAAAGCAATCAAAAGTCCCATATAGGATAAATTAGACCGCAAAATTACAACATAATTTGTAGATTTCCAAAAAAAGCAGTACTTTTGCGCAAATTTTAGAGACAAAACACTATAATACTACACTGTAACATACATATTTCGCTATGATTAATACGATTCTTGCGATTACCGGTAAGCCCGGGTTATACAAATTAGTGAGCCGTGGAAACAACATGTTGATTGTAGAGTCGCTGCTCGACGGGAAACGCATGCCTACCTATGCACGCGACAAAATCGTGGCACTAAGCGAGGTAAGCATGTTCACTACGGGCGAAGATGTGAGCCTAAGCGAGGTGCTGACGAGTGTGGGCAAAAAAGAAGG
Source organism: Bacteroidaceae bacterium (assembly GCA_963622445.1). Lineage (GTDB taxonomy): Bacteria > Bacteroidota > Bacteroidia > Bacteroidales > Paludibacteraceae > Colicola. Next base: position 7,953 of record CAVFHY010000018.1, on the reverse strand, counting down.
GCTGAAACCTACCTCTATCGATGCCAAGAAGTCAGATAACGATACCCTGCGCAGTTGGTTCGATGAGATATTGCCTGAGTGGGACAAAGACCGCGTCTATCCGAGCGATATACGCAAACTGATTCAGTGGTACAATATCCTTGTAAATGCAGGCATTACGGATTTCAGTATAGAAGAGGAAGGTGCTGAAAAAGAGGGCGAAACGACAGAAACAATTACCCAGAAAGTAGAGGAAAAGAAGCCTGCCACAAAGAAGACACAAGTGAAGACACAAAAGTCGGCGGCTACCTCGGCTAAAACGGGCGTAGGCGCAAGAAAGGGTTGATTCTCAAACAGATAATCAATATCATAGAATCTGTTGCTCCCTTGAGTTACCAAGAGACTTGGGATAATTCGGGACTGCAGGTGGGTGACACAAGTGCGGATATTAGGGCTGCCTTGCTGACGACGGACATTACAGAAGCTGTTGTCGGTGAGGCCGTTGCATTGGGTTGTAACCTGATAATCAGTCATCATCCGCTGCTTTTCCACGGGTTGAAGACCATATCGGGGAGGACTCCGCAGGAGCGGTGTGTAGCCGAAGCCATACGCCACGGAATCGCCATCTACTCCAGCCATACGGCGATGGACTGCTATCTGCACGGTGTAAGCGGGCGAATACTCGAGAAATTAGGCATTGCGGACTACCGTATCCTCGTACCAAGCGCAGGAACCACCACAGCACACCCATACGGGTTGGGCGCGATAGGGAGCCTCAGCCGACCTATTCTCTACTCCGAACTGCTTACCCTTATAAAAGAGCGGTTTAGTGCTGATTATGTGCGTTATACAGTTGCTCCGAAAGAGGAGGTACAGTATATTGCCACTTGTGGCGGCGCAGGGGCAGAATTTTGGGAAGAAGCTGCACAACAAGGTGCAGATGTATACCTGACAGCAGACTGCAAGTACCACGAGATGCAGGCGGCAGACGGGCATATCGGACTCGTTGATATAGACCACTGGACAAGCGAACATTTTACGCGGGAGATATTTGCCGAACTACTCACAGGCAAAGTGCCAACCTATATTTCAAAGGAAGACCATAGCCCTGTGCACAGTCTGTAAACAGGCAGAAAAGAATAGGAAGTGAATAAAAGAAACAAGGAAAAGAAAACATACAATACGAATACATAAACTAAACGATACGAATATGGCAACAAAGAAAGAAGAAATGACTGTAGAGAGCAAATTGCAGGCTCTCTATGAATTGCAAGCCGTTGATTCTAAAATTGACGAACTGCGTACGCTGGCGGGCGAATTGCCGCAGGAAGTGAAAGATATGAGCGATGTGGTAGAGGGCCTCAAAACCCGTCTTGAGAACATCGAGAATGACATCAAGGAGTGCGAAACAAAAATCTCTGACTACCGTGTGCGCGTAGAGAACAACAATGCGGCCATATCCCGCTACCAAGAGCAGCAGAAGACCGTGCGCAACAACCGCGAGTTCGATAACCTCAACAAGGAGATTGAGTTTCAACAATTGGATATTGAGTTGAGCCAGAAGAAAATACACGACTTCACGGCTGAACTGGAAACACGCAAAGAAGAGAAAGTAAAGACTGTCAGCGAGATAGAAGAAAAAACCGTAGACCTGAACCAAAAACGCAGCGAGTTGGATTCTATTCTGCTCGAGACGCGTGCAGAGCAAGAGGCACTCGTTCTCCGCTCCGCTGAATTAGAGAAACACATTGACGAGCGTCTGTTGGCTGCATTCAAGCGTATCCGAAAAAATGCCCGCAACGGACTGGCAGTAGTAAAAGTAGAACGCGACAGTTGCGGCGGTTGCCACAGCAAAATTCCGGCACAGCGTCAGTTGGATATCCGTCTTCGCAAGAAAATCATCGTGTGCGAGTTCTGCGGGCGTATCCTCGTAGATGCCGAGATGGGCGATAACTAAAATGGCTTTTTAGAACAAAAAGCATTTTAGTATATAGAAAAAGAATCGGACCGTTCGTTCGGTTCTTTTTGTATGTTCATTCAGTAGGGCATGGGTTCGGTAACCTTTTGAACAAGACAAAGGAAAAACAGCCTTTTATGTAGTTAATCCATTTTGTATAATATAGAAACTCTCTAAAGTGGCATCTTTAGCGCAGATACTTATCTATTTTGTCGTAGGATAGGAAAATATCGATGCGCCCCATGGCGTATGGCGCAATATCATAAGGGTTGAAGACAAAAACAAAGCCATCCTCCGTTACATAAAAATTATCGTTCGGCACAATATCCTCTACGCTGAAGCCCAACTTGCGCAATGCCCGCTCTGTATCTGCGTTCTCCGTTTGATAAATCAACGCCTCGACCAGCATGTGGTGTAGCGGCTCGAAATAGTCGTCCACAAAGATATCCTCCTCGTGAATAGGGGCGCCAGTGAGCAATGAATAGTTGAAAATCAGTGTATACGAGTTGCCGTGTGCACCACCCGTATAGGCATAGCACTCCTCGCCATAACTCAAAATATGATGCGAGAGCCCATAGACGCCCGAAACAAACGCATAGTCTTCACAGAACATCGCACCATGGTCATCCTTTTGCGCACGAGGGTTGGCGTCCCACTCCAACATAAGCGGCAGGTTGTTTTGCAAGTATTCTGTATGGCGCAATGCCGCATACGCCTCCAGCACCAACTCGGGACGCATCGAACGAAATGCCTCGCCGAAGAGTTGCGCCTGGATGTCCGCACGAATGGCATGTGCGGCACTATCTGCAGTCGGCAGGGCGAGAGGATAATCGTACTGGAATGCCAGCGTAAGGCTGTCGGTGCGATCATTAGTAAGGTAGACTGTCTTGCTCAAGCAGTAAGTCTCCGTCGAAACCAACGGAGAATCGTACCCACGCAACGCACCGCATATAGCAGCGGATAAACCTAAGACAATCAGTACCGTCCAAGAACAAAAGAGTGTTTTCTTCATAGCATTATTATGGATAATTGGTTAACTTCTAAAAGAGAAATACTTCTGACCTAAATAACTAACAACCACTGTAATAGATGTAATAAACATCTTACTCGGAGTCGGATACCAACCCCATTGCTCCACGCAAAGTTTGAGCCCCGCATAGTTAATCAGTAAGTTGATAAGCACTATCAAAATATAGCGCATCAGTTGCCTTGAGCCACGCAGAGAAGATTGAGTGAATGTAACATACTTATTGAGCCAAAATCCAGTCAGCAGCGTGATTGGGAAAACAATACAAAGCGTGGCAATGTGGGGAGTAAGACAGAGTGTCGGAATGGCTGCGAAAGGAAGGCGTATATAGATAAGGTCATGCCCAACACAAAAATTGTAGACGAGGAAGTATAACACCCAGTCGAGCAGCATATTTCCACCGCCACAAACCGCATACCGAAACAACTGCTCCGAAAAAAAACGGCGGAAAGGTCGATAGAAAAAATCGATGATTTGCGTGATTAAACGAGCCAATACTTGCATTTCTAAATAAAATATAGTACCTTTGCAGCCTGGAATTAACGCACAAAGGTACAGCAAAAACGGCATAACTGCAAGAAAAAGCCTGTTTTTGTGCAAAAAGAGCCTTGAGCGAATACGAAATAAGAACGAAACAGCCACCTATGGACGATTATCACCAAGAAAATGCAACAAGTACATGCCAAGAAATTTCTGGGGCAGCACTTCTTGACGGATGCGGATATCGCCCGCAGAATTGCTGAAACCATTGATGCGGGTCGCATTTTGGAAATAGGACCCGGAATGGGCGTTTTAACCCAATTTCTACTCAAAAACAAACAAATTGACCTCACGGCGATAGAACTCGACCGCGAAAGCGTGGCGTATCTGCACGAGTGGTACCCCGAACTGCACCTGATAGAGGGCGACTTTCTGCAACTCGACCTCAACACCTTGTATCCGATAGGGGAGTTTAATGTGATAGGGAACTACCCGTACAACATCTCGAGCCAGATATTTTTCAAGGTGCTGGAATACAAAGACCGTATTCCCGTCTGCTCGGGTATGATACAAAAAGAAGTGGCAGAACGCATTGCCTCAAAACCGGGCAAAAAAGCATACGGCATACTGAGCGTACTGCTGCAAGCCTACTACGACATCGAATATCTGTTTACGGTGGATGAGCATGTGTTCAACCCACCGCCAAAAGTGAAATCGGCGGTGATACGACTGCGACGCAACGAACGAAAACAGTTGGACTGTAACGAGGAACTATTCAAAAAAGTGGTGAAGACTGCCTTCAACCAACGACGAAAACAGATGCGCAACTCGCTGCAACAGATGGTAGGAAAAGGAAATCCCGTGCTAGAAGACCCCATCTTCACGATGCGACCGGAACAACTGAGTGTGGAACAGTTTATGGAACTGACCAACTTGGTGGAGAAAAACAGAAACCTATAAAAAACACAAGTGCCATGTCAGAACTACGGATATTCTACAAAGAGAACGAGAAAATAAAGGTGGCAAAGACCATCAATACCCTGCGAGAACTGGACAAAAAGGATATTGTGTGGATAGACCTTGTGGATGTAAGCGACAAAACAGAGGACACGCTCGAGGGATTCTTAAAGATTGATATTCAGGAAGATGAAGAAATGGAGGAAATCGAGATGTCGAGCCGATATATTCAGACCGACGACTCGATTGTAGCAAACAGCAACTTCCTAACCAACAGTTTTGCCACCGAACCGGTGAACTTTATCCTCAAAAACAGCATACTCGTCACGACCCGCGACGTGGAACTGAACAGTTTCAACGAGACGGTGAAAAAGATGTATGTGAACACGCGTAACTTCCCGACCGGGTATCATGTGCTAGTGGCACTGATGGAGACACGAGTGGAAAAAGACGCCGACATGATAGAGGACACAACGGATATGATTACCCGCCTATCGCAAGAGATAACGGCACACAACGGGAAAGTGGACGAGAACATACTGATACAAATCAAGGATTTGCAGGAAAAAGTAACCATTATACGACAAAACATTATGGATAAACAGCGTGTGATAAGCAACTTCCTAAAATGCGACTTTTTCCCCGAGGAACTGCGCCCGCGCCTGACGATGATTATCAAGGATATAAATTCGCTTTTCGACTACACGCGATTCGGATTTGACCGTCTGGACTACCTGCAAGATACCTTCCTTGGTTTGGTAAACATCGAACAGAACAAGATAATCAAGATATTTACGGTGGTGAATGTGATATTCCTTCCCCCTACCCTGATTGCCAGTATGTACGGAATGAACTTCGACATTATGCCGGAACTGCACTGGAAATTGGGCTACCTGTTCGCTATCGGACTGATGATTGTATCAACACTGCTTATTCTATTGATATTCAAGTTAAAAAAGTGGTTATAAAACGAGTTATCAACAAAAGCAAAAACGATGGTTGATAAGGTATCGGAAAAAAGAACCGACACAGAGGTTTTCAAAAATAGCAACATATTTTGAATTCTAAAACAAATACGGAAAACAACTATAAAACAAATAGATAGCGAATGTTTTCTTCCTTTTCAACAAGTTATTATTATCATAGATTTTTTTATTGAAATAAATAGATATAATTAATTGAAGCGATTATGAGTTCGTTAGCAGAATTGATTCGAACACTGTGCAAGCAGAAGAATGCCATTATTATGGCGCACTACTATACTCGTCCCGAGATACAGGAGGTGGCAGATTTTATCGGCGACTCGCTGGCACTGGCGCAGAAAGCCACTACGGTAGAAGCAGACATTATTGTCATGTGCGGCGTGCATTTTATGGGCGAGACCATGAAGATACTTTGTCCGACAAAGAAAGTACTCATACCCGATATGGCAGCGGGTTGCAGTCTTGCCGACAGTTGCAAGGCAGAAGACCTTGAGCGCTTTAAGGCCGATCATCCAAACTATATGGTAGTGAGTTATGTGAACACGAGTGCGGCAGTGAAGGCACTAACGGATGTGGTGGTTACCTCCTCAAATGCCCGTAAAATAGTCGACCAATTGCCCGAGAATACAAATATAATCTTCGGACCAGATAAGAACCTCGGTAACTACATTAACAGCGTGACAGGACGACAGATGCTGCTGTGGGATGGCGCATGCCATATGCATAGTCGTTTCTCGCTCGAAGCGTTGCTCGAACTCAAAAAGCAGTACCCTGACGCACCTGTTTTGGCACACCCTGAGTGTAAGGCGTTAATCCTCTCGCAGGCAGATGTAGTGGGCTCCACCAAGGCACTGCTCGATTATACGGTGCATAGCGACAAGTCTCGGTTTATTGTCGTGACGGAGAGCGGCATACTCCACGAGATGCAAAAGGCATGCCCCGAAAAAGAGTTTGTTCCCGTGCCGCCTGAGACATCAGAAAGTATTGGTTGTCAGTGTAATGAGTGTGAGTATATGCGGCTCAATACCCTCGAGAAACTGCACCAATGTCTGCTTACCGAGCAGCCGGAGATAGTGGTGGATAGTGCTGTAGCAGGGCAAGCCTTGCTGCCTATACGGCGTATGCTCGAGATGAGCAAATAGCCTTTCGTCACTTGTTCGTAGAATTTGCGGGCGGGCAATTCAGTACTGCGCATTTGTATATACGGAAAAATTATTGTAACTTTGCGGGCTAATCTGTTTCGGGCAGATTAGTTCGTTTCTTTTGATAGTTATGCAGTTTAAGGATATTATCGGACAAGAGCAGGTGAAAACGCAATTACGCCTTGCGGTGCAAGAGGGGCGTGTACCGCATGCCCAACTTCTTTCTGGGCAGTCCGGTATAGGCAAACTGCGGCTTGCTTTGGCGTATGCGCAGTACCTGAACTGTCCGCATCGCACCGAGGAAGACTCTTGTGGTGTATGCCCTACTTGTCTACAATTCAGTAAGTTGCAACATCCAGACTTGCACCTTGTTTTCCCTATAGTGAAGGACAGCGAAAAGAAACGAACCGTCTGTGACGACTATGTAGCCGACTTTCGTGCGTTGGTGTTGAAAAAGGGCTACTTCGATCTCAACGACTGGTACAACGAGATTAATTCGCACAAACAGGGCATGATTTACGATGAGGAGAGTGCCAAGATAGTGCAGAAACTGTCGCTCAAATCGTTCGGACAGGGCTATAAAGTAGTGATAATTTGGCAGGCGGATAAGATGAATGTTACCTGCGCCAATAAGTTGCTCAAACTGCTCGAAGAACCCACGGAAGAGACGGTCTTTATCTTAGTATCCGAAGTGCCGGATAGGCTGCTTGCGACTATACTGTCGCGTGTACAGCAAATACGCGTGCCAAATTTGAAAGACGAGGAAATAGCCGCGGCACTTACGCAGTACGACGCTGTGCAGCCCGCAGAGGCACTCCAACTGGCGCATATTGCGAACGGCAGTTATCTTACGGCAAAGAAATGGGCGGAGAGTTCGGAGGATAACAAGAAGGAATTGGATGACTTTATTTCCCTTATGCGCAGTGCCTATACCATTGGCTCTATAAAAGACCCGCAGAAGAAGTTTGATGCGCTCAAACAATTCCGTCAATGGAGTCTCTCAATAGCCGACACGAGTGTGGGGCGTGAGGGGCAAAAGCACTTCTTGCAGTACGCCCAGCGACAGGTTAGGGAGAACTTTATTTACAATCTGCAGCACCCCGAGATGAACTACCAGACGGCAGACGAGCAGGCATTCTCGAAAAAGTTTTCGCCTTTTATCCATGCCGGCAATGTAGAAGATATAATGAACGAATTGGACAAGGCAGAACGCCAGATAGAGCAGAACGGGAATGCTAAAATCATATTCTTTGACCTATGCCTGCAAATGATAGTCCTTATCAAACGCCAGCGCCCGTAAGCGAAATATACAGAGGGTGAATAAAGAGTGAACGCAAAATACATGGTGGATAAACACGAGTGTGATAGCCGATACCTACGACTCACCTACGAGACAGAAAGTTAAAAAGTAATGAGGATACAATGAGG
>CAVFHY010000017.1:5389-31424 GCA_963622445.1 Bacteroidaceae bacterium | reverse complement strand
ATTATAATATCGTAGGTTTCGTTACTTGCTACTACTCGACCATCCAAATTGCAGTGCAGAGTGCAACGGCTGCTACAGCAGCAGTATATAGCGTTGTAGCCGATGTGAACAACGACGATATGGGTTCTATAGAGGGTCTTCCGACCGAGGAAGTGGCATACGGCACCTCTGTTACTCTTACCGCCATTGCCAACACCGGCTATGAGTTCATCAACTGGACAGACACCACGGGCGCAGTAGTAAGCACCGAGCCGGCATACACCGTTACGGTAACCAGCGATGTGGCTATCCAAGCCAACTTCGAGGTGAAGACTTTCACGGTAGATGCCGATGTCAACGACGAGACAATGGGTTCGGTGGACGGCATCCCCGCTGACGAAGTAGCCTACGGCACAGAAGTTACTTTCACTGCCATTCCCGAAACAGGCTACAAATTCGTCAACTGGACAGACGCTACGGGCGTGGAGGTTAGCACCAATGCTAAGTACACCTTTACGGTAACGGACAATGTGGTGTTCACCGCTAACTTCGCTCTGAGTACCGCTATCGACAACGCCCCGGCTACAAAGGCTGCCGCTACCAAGCGTCTCGCAAACGGCGTCCTCGTTATCGAGAAGAACGGCACGCTCTACAACGCACAAGGCACAGTAGTAGAATAGGTTGAGAAGGGCTGCTCGCAATGGGCAGCCCTTTCCTTGTGCGGGGCTGTGGTGGAAGTGGCGCCTTGCGGCACAGAGTGCTTTTGTGTGGCGGGATTGACACTGCATCTTCTGCGCTGCAATAAGCCTCGAGGAAAAGAAAAATACGAAAAATTACAGGGAATACTTGGCAGTATCAGAAAAAAGTAGTACCTTTGCAGCCGCTTTCCGCTTGAGAGGGTATCTCTAAATACTTGAAAGAGTGTTGTTAAGCCCCGGAACGGGCAACTCCGAGTACCACTCCCGAGAAGCGCAATAGTACGGAATAACAAGTAGAACTCGCCTGGTTTTGAGGATGTTACGGCGCCTACGGGCTTGCCTATAACGCTATCGAAAAGGCACAAAAAGAGAAAAGATATGAAACGAACATTCCAACCATCGCAACGCAAGCGTCGTAACAAACACGGCTTCTTCGAGAGAATGGCTACTGCTAACGGTCGCCGCGTATTGGCTGCTCGTCGTGCTAAAGGTCGTAAGAAACTGACCGTTGCAGACGAAGGTCGCCACAAGTATTAATTAGAACACCTAATTATTACATAGCCATACAGGGAAAAGAGACCGTGTCTCCTTTCCTTGTTTTGGTATAGAACGAAACGGACTGTGTCTGCCGACGCCTGCTCTTTCGACTCCCCCTGCCCCCACTCAGAGAGGGGGACGGCAAAACAGACTCCCATAGTGCCGCCTTTCTGTCGAAAAAATACTTTTTTCCCCCCCCCTCCCCCAAAAAAAGAGGGGGACAAAGCAGACGGAAAGACGGAAGAGACAAACAATTCGTAATTCATAATTAGCAACATTCATAATTAGCAATAATGGAATCTACTCGACAACACAAGATTGCACGACTGATACAGAAAGACCTGAGCGACATCTTTCTGCGCTACGCCCGCTCGTTAGGCGGGACACTCATTTCCGTAAGCGAAGTGCGCGTGTCGCCCGACCTCGCTATCGCACATGTCTATCTCTCTGTCTTCCCGCAGAGCAAAGTAGCCGAAACGATGGCACAGATAGACGAACACAAAGGCAAGATACGCGGCGAGATGGGCGCACTCGAACGCCACCAACTGCGTATCATTCCCGAACTGAACTTCCACCTCGACGAGACTATCGACCGCATGGAACGCATAGACGAACTGCTCGGCAAACCGACCGCAGAACACCCTGCAACGGAGCACTCTGCCACCGCTCCGCACACCGACAAAGACGCATAGTTGGGCAGACTGGAACTACATATCGCTTGGCGCTACCTCTTCTCCAAGAAAGGGCATAACGCAATCAACATCGTCTCGGGCGTGAGTGCTGCCGCCGTCGCAGTGGTAACTGCTGCCATGGTGTGCGTACTGAGCGTGATGAACGGCTTCGGCGGGTTGGTAGAACACATGTTCTCCGAGTTCGACCCCGAACTGCGTATCACCGCCACCGAGGGCAAGTACTTCCGCACGGATACGCTACCCATACAGCAGTTGCACTCGCTCGGCACCATAGAGAGCATAGCAGAGATAGTAGAAGAAACCGCCCTTGTGCGCTATCAGGAACGGCAAGTACCCGCCCGCCTGATGGGCGTGGACAGTTGTTTCCGCCATAGCACACATATCGACTCGATACTGACAGACGGCTTCTACTGCGTACACGACGGTGCATTCGACCGCTGTGTCATGGGGCGTGGGCTGGCGGCACAAGTAGGTGTGAACGCCCATTTCGTAGGCGGTATCCACCTCTATGCCCCGAAGCGCACGGAGAAAGTGAACCTGCTGCGTCCCGACGAGTGTTTCCTGCACGAGGTGTGCTTCATGGCAGGCACTTTCGCCGTCAACCAAGTGGAGTACGACGACCAACTGATGCTCGTCTCGCTCCCCCTCGCACGGCGGCTCTTCCAATACGATACGCTGACCGTTACCTCGCTGAACCTGCGCCTTACTCCTACGGCCGACCTGCGCACAGCCAAACGCCAGATAGCCGCCACACTGGGCGAAGGGTACTGCGTACAAGACCGCTACGAGCAACAAGCGGATTTCTACCGCATACTGAAGATAGAGAAACTGCTGACCTACCTGCTTATGGTCTTTATCCTGCTCATCGCCTGCTTCACTATCATCGGTTCGCTCTCGATGCTCATCATAGACAAACGCAACGACATACGCATACTGAATAACCTCGGAGCCGACCACTGCACCATACGGCGTATCTTCCTCTTCGAAGGATGGCTAATCAGCCTGTTGGGCGCTGCCATAGGGCTCGCAACAGGTGTGGCGGTATGCCTCTCGCAACAGCACTTCGGCTGGCTGAAACTCGGCAACGGCTTGGAGTATGTCATCGCAGCCTATCCCGTAGAAGTAGCCAGCATAGACATCGCTGTCGTCGCAGTAGCCGTACTGCTACTCGGATTTGTGTCGGCTTGGTATGCCACGAGAGAAATAGACCTCTCATAGTCTTTCTATGGGGAGGGGGGAATAGAGAAACTATGGAATCCAGAAAAACTCTATATAGCAACCGGAAGAACTGGAACGAACAAGACTATAATAAGACTACTGGAACAAGTATAGTAAGACTACTATAACAAGACTATAGTAAGACTATAATAAGACTACTGTAAGATGAAGGACAGATATATCATAGTGCTTTTGATGGCAGGAATGGCGGGGTGGATAGTCGGAATGACAGGGTGCAGTACTTATACACCACAGAAGAAAGCGACACTGACAAGCGAGTACACGACCTGCTATATCGAGCGATACGGGCAGGCATACGACAGCGTGCCGCAACAAGTCTATGCGCTCGACCTCTACTCCGACGGACTCTCGCTCTCCGACTCCACACGCCGTATACAAGGCACGGGCGTGAACCTCTACCTGAGCGACCTATTCCTTCCCGACACACTCTTCCAACCGGGTACATACCACAGCGACACCACAGGCGCACCCTACACTTTCCTCCCCGGACGGAACTTCGAAGGTTCGCCTACGGGGCTCTATCTGCTCTCCGTTGCAGACGGACAACTGAGCAGCATCCTTGTACTCGACTCGGGCAGCCTCAGCGTAACGCTCACACCCGATTCGCTCTACGATATGCAATTCCGGCTCTACTACGGCACGACAACCTACGAAGCACACTACTGCGGCAATGCCGAATACTACGACCGACGATGACAGAAGACCACCCGCTACAGAAAGAGTACCACGACTACCTGCTGGTAGAACGCTCCTACTCGGCGAACACCGTCGCTTCCTACGAGTGGGATATGCGCCGCCTATGGGCGTACTTCGGGGAACACGGGATAGACCCCGTGAAAGCCACCACTGAAGACCTGCAAGAGTTCGTCTTCGAGACCTACCAAGCCACAAGCAACGCCCGCACACAGGCACGTATGCTCGCCACGGTGCACTCTTTCTACCGCTTTCTGCTCTACCACGACTATATCACTGCCGACCCGACCGAACTGCTCGAAGGACCGAGATTAGAACGGCGACTGCCTACCGTACTGAGCATAGAGGAAGTGAATAGGCTGGTGAACGCCATCGACCTCTCTGCCAACGAGGGACACCGCAACCGCGCCATGCTCGAGATGCTCTATGGCAGCGGGTTGCGTGTAAGCGAACTGACCAACCTACACCTATCGGACATCTACCGCGCCGAGGGGTATATGGTTATCTTGGGCAAAGGCAGCAAACAACGCCTTGTACCCATATCGCCCACAGCAGACGAGTGGTTCGGCTACTGGCTGCAAGACCGCGCACACTGGACCATAAAACCAGACTACAAAGACATAGCGTTCCTCAACCGCCGAGGCGGACAACTGACACGCGCCATGGTATTCACTATCATAAAGCGGCTCTGCGCCGCCGCAGGCATAGAGAAAACCATCTCGCCCCATACCCTGCGACACTCGTTCGCTACCCACCTGCTGCAGAACGGCGCAGACCTACGCATCATCCAACAACTGTTGGGACACGAAGAACTCTCCACCACCGAGATATATACCCACCTCGATATACAAGACCTCAGACACGCTATCGAACAATGCCACCCTACTAACTGCCATGCATAAGGTCATACTCTATAATCGTCCCCGGATCCGACATATTGGAATATGCCTGTTCGGGGTGTGTCTGTCGATGGCAGGCTATGCACAAGAGGCGGCTGCTCCATACCAAACGCTGTCTGCTACGCAAGGGGCGGAGGAAGTACAGAAAGAAACCATCCTGATCGGCGACATTATAGACGAGGCCACGGGGGAGGCTGTTGCGGGGGCGAACATATACTTTCGGGGAACACAAACGGGTACTTCGTCGAACGAAGAGGGGACATTCGTACTCCGCACCGTACTGAACCGCAAGCGCACACTCGTCATCTCCGCCGTGGGCTATCAGACACAACGATACCCCATCGAACCCGGCACTATGGCAGGCATACAAGTTGCACTACGGGAGAAGACCGCCTGGGTAGAAGAAGTGGTGGTGTTGCCCGGGGAGAACCCCGCCCTGCCGCTGATAGCCGAAGTGCGCCGCCACCGCCATGAGAACGACCCCACACTGCGCAACGCAAGCATACCCGCCACACAGAACACGGAACTCTTCGTCAGCGAGATACAGCGGCGGCACCTGCAACGCAGCCTCTGGCACAGCATGCAGCAAGGCTTGCTCACCGCCGAAGACTCGACCCTGCTGCTGCCTCTCTACCGTTCGCAAGGGCAAGTGGCACTGCAAGGCAGTGAGGTCATCCCTACGGGCGAACAAAAGGCAGAGGCACTCGTGCTGACCGCAAACGACTACTCCGCCCTGCTGACCACTCAAGGCAACCTCAGTTTCTACAAGAACTCGTTCAGCCTGCTGGGACACAGTTTCCTCTCGCCCCTATCGACAGCGGGAGCGACTTACTACCGCTACTACCTCGCTGACTCTGTCCCGACCTCTGCGGGCAAAACCTACCAAGTGGACTTCCGCACACGCAACCCTTTCTACGCCACCTTCAACGGCTCGCTCTATATCGACTCCGCCTCGTACGCCATAGTAGGCGTAGATGCCACGGTGCCTGCACAGAGCAGCGTGAACTACCTGAGCAACCTGCGCATACGGCAAACCCTCTCGCCCGAAAGCGGATTGCTGACCGAGGACATCCGTGTACTGCTGGACTTCGCCGTAAAGACCGACACCACGCACCTCTTCCCTACCATATTGCTCCACCGTCACCTGCGGGCTACGGACACGGCGCTGCATACCGTCCCGACAGCGACAACAGGTATGGACACCGACAGCGCAACGGCTGCCTTTGAGGCACTGGCGGCTACCCCCGTGGTACGCACCGCCAAGTGGTTCGCTACGATACTCACCACCGGCTATATCCCAACGGGTACACGCCTCGACATCGGACACATAGAAGAGATACTGCAAATAAACGAACACGAGGGCGTGCATGCAGGCATACCGCTGCGCACCAACGAACGACTATGGAAAAATGTGTCGCTCGAAGCCTCGGTAGGGTACGGCTTCCGCGACCAAGCATGGAAAGGCATGGGACGAGTGAACATCAACCTGCCTACGCTACGGCGCAACATACTCCGCATAGAGTATCAAGACCACTATGTATGGACCGAAGTGGACGATTTCTCGCGCCTGCTGCGGGAGAACAGCATAGGCTGGAAAACGATGGACTTCACCGCCTACACATTCGAAGCATTGCACTCAAACAAGAACACCGTCAATACCGCCACCCGGCAACGGCAAGCCTCGCTGACTGCGGAGACCGACTGGTCGGACAACATAGAAACGATGCTATACCTACGGGCAGGGCGTATGGGCTACGGCAATCCGTTGGCAGGCTATAACGCCATTCCCTCGTTCGGCTATCAGACACTCGGCGGCATCCTGCGGGTGGGATTCGGGGAACGCAAAATAGACATGTACTTCCGGCGGGTACACGTACACAGCAAGTATCCCGCAATCTATCTCGGCGCAGAGGCAGGCTCGTGGCAGGACGCGGGGCAGACAACGGCATACCATATATACAGCAGGCTGAACCTGCTGGTACGCCAAACGCTGCCCTTGGGCGCAGGCGGCGAAATAGATTGGGCACTGCAGGCTGGGTGTGTACTGGGGCAAGTGCCCTACCCGCTGCTGCACCATACGGAGGGAAACCAAGGGTATGCCTACGACCCCTACCGCTTCACGCTGATGAACAACTACCAATACGCCGCCGACCGCTATGTAGCACTGCACGCCGAATGGAACGGACAGGGCGTACTCTTCAACCTGATACCCGGCATACGCTATCTGCGGCTGCGGGAACTGGTGGAATGCAAAGTAGCATACGGGGCACTCTCGGCACGCAACAAAGCACTGCTGCCGACCTACTTCACGGGTATAGGCAACGGCACACAGACCCTACAGAGCGGGAAAGCGTATGCGGAGATAGGCGTAGGCATAGGGAATATACTACGGATAGCCGACCTGTACTCGGTCTGGCGACTGACCGACCGCAAAGATACAACCACACCCCGCTGGGCACTGCGCTTCCGCATCCACATCGGACTATAAACCACAGCAACGGAAACCATGCGTATCAAACAGGAACAAGGCAAAGAATGGGTATTCTGCGACTGGCGGAAGACCTACGTGCGACTGACCCCCGAAGAGTGGGTACGGCAGCATTTCCTGCACCTGCTGGTGGAGCAGTACGCCTTTCCGATGTCGTTCATCGGAGTGGAAGTGCCGATACGGGTAGGGGACGCACAGAAGCGGTGCGATGCCGTGGTGTACGACCGGCAACTGCAGCCGACCGTACTCATCGAGTTCAAAGCAGAGCAGGTAGCACTGACGCAAAAGACACTCGACCAAGCCGTAACCTATAACCGCACCTTGGGTGTACCGTACCTGATACTGCACAACCGCCGACAGACCATAATGGCAGAGATACGCGGCGAAGAGGTACGGTTTTTGCAGGAGATACCGGCGTGGAATACGATAGATACCAACAAATAGGGAGCAAGCACATGGAGAGCATCATCAGCCTGAACGACAGTCTTGACACCGCCACCTTCTACGGGGTGAACAACCAGAACATCCTGTGTATGAAGAATCAGCACCCCGATGTACGGGTGGTAGCGAGAGGATACCAGATAAAAGTATCGGGGGCGGAACAAGCCGTAAGCCGCTTTGAACACAGCCTGCGGCTATGCGAGACATTCTGCATACGGAACAACACCCTCAACGAGCAGCAGGTACTACAACTGATACACGGCGAACAGCCGCAGGAATACCTCAAGGACAACCTGATACTGCACGGCGTAAACGGAAAATCGATCGTGGCACGGTCGAAAAACCAACAACGGCTGGTAGAAGCCTACGAAGAAAACGACCTGCTCTTTGCCATAGGTCCCGCCGGCAGCGGCAAGACCTATACGGCGATTGCGCTTGCCGTCCGCGCGCTGAAGAACCGAGAGGTAAAGAAGATTATCCTATCGCGCCCCGCCGTAGAGGCAGGAGAGAAACTCGGCTTCCTGCCCGGCGACATGAAAGACAAGATAGACCCGTACCTACAGCCGCTATACGATGCGCTGCAAGATATGGTACCGCCCGCCAAACTGAACGAATACATGGAGCGGGGCACGATACAGATTGCCCCGTTGGCTTTCATGCGCGGGCGCACGCTGGCAGACGCCATTGTAATACTGGACGAAGCACAGAACACCACCACGGCGCAACTGAAGATGTTCCTCACCCGACTGGGTATAAACGGGAAAATGATCGTAACGGGCGACCTGACGCAAGTAGATCTGCCCGCCTCGCAGAAATCGGGGCTGCGGGACGCCATGGAACGCCTGCAGAACATACAGGGAATCGCCATCGTAGAGTTTAACCAGAAGGATATTGTGCGCCACCCGCTGGTAAAACATATCGTTTCCGCATATACCCGAACGGCAACACAGACAGACGAAAAAGGGGAATAAGCGTTAATTTGCAGAAAAAACATCCCCATTTTTTGGTATATGGTATTTTTGTTGTACCTTTGCACCGCAAAGAAGAAAACGAATCAATAAACTAATCTACTAAACGATACAATTATGGCTTATGTAATCTCAACCGACTGCATTGCATGCGGTACTTGCAAAGAAGAATGCCCGATGGGCGCAATCTCCGAAGGCGAACACTACTCTATCGATCCGGATATCTGCACCGAGTGCGGTACCTGCGCAGATGTTTGCCCGAGCGGCGCTATCTCGAAGTAAGTACCCACCGCAGCGATGCGGCATGAAGAGCGTATGCGTACGCTCATCGATACAAACGGGACTGTCTCCAAGAGGGGCAGTCTTTTTTTGTACGCCACTGGGCGCAAGCACGGACATCGGGGAAAGAAAACCCTACCCAAGGAGAACAAAGCGGAAGAAATGAATATGGATTCTTATCGATCCTATTTGGCGGATTCGGAAAAATAGCGTACCTTTGCAACATCTTCCATGCGAGGCTGCATCACCCTACGGGGTATGTACCGTCGCAGAGGACGGTGTATGATTATCTCCCAATACTGTATCTACCTATGAAACGCTTTTGTTCTTGTCTTGTACTGCTGATAGCCGTACTCACGGCGTGGGGACAGGATATTATCGTAACGACCCACGCAAAACGCATCAATGCACGGATTGTAGAAATAACCGAGCAGGAAGTAGCCTACCGCTCCTACCCCGATACGGAAGGGGCCATAGAGCATATCGCCCTCGGAAACATCGTCTCTATCCTGTTCGAAGACGGGCGTGTATCCGTCTTCAAGAACGACCTGACCGACCCCTCGCTCTACGACCGCGTAGCACGCCAACCGCTGCTCCCCGGACTAATCACCAAACAGGACAAGTACTACTGTCTGAACGAGGACGACCAAGTAACCCGTATGAGCGAAGAAGCGTATCTGCGCTTCATAGAGAACAACTGCCCCGAAGCATGGCAGTCGTACCAACGCGGCGACCACCTCTACCGTGTGGGCTGGCGGTTCTTCGGCTCGGGCTTGACCCTCGTGGCAGTGGGCATACCCATCTCGGTAGCAGGTATCAAAATGCAGAACCGCGCACAAGCGGAAGACCCGAAATCGTACTACGGGTTCGGCATGGAAGTAGCTGGAATAATCATGATGGCAGGCGGTACGGGCTGTACGATAGCCTCTATCCCCCTGCTGACCGTAGGCGCGAAAAAGAAACACCATACGCACGAGGTGTACAACGACTGCTACCAACTGCAACACACGGTGAACACCCTCTCGTCGGCGGAAACTGTCCCTGCGCTGAGCCTCAACCTACAGGCAACGCCCCACGGCATAGGAATAGCATTGCAGTTCTGATCCGCACTTCCCCTACGCTCTTCGCTGCGACCGTATCGGGTAAATTCTGCCCGGCAGGCTGTGGCGTGTTGTACAATCCGGATTTTTTGTGTACCTTTGCGGGCATTTTGAGTAACCAATGGATACGATAGCACAAATACGCAGACCGATAGCGTCGTCGTTCACGGAATTTGAACGGCTCTTTGAGGAAACGATGCGCAGCGGGAACACGCTCCTAAACGATGTTCTCCGCTATGTGGCACTCCGCCGCGGGAAACAGTTGCGCCCGATGCTGGTGCTGCTCGCCGCCACGATGTGCAACGAACCGACCGAGAAAACGATCAAGACCGCCGTGGCACTCGAACTGCTGCACACCGCCTCGCTCATGCACGACGATGTGGTGGACGCCTCGCCGCTGCGGCGCGGGGCAGAGGCAGTACAGGCACACTGGTCGAACAAAGTAGCCGTACTGACGGGCGACTACATGCTGTCGCAAGTAATAGCCATCACCTCGGAACTGCACAACTCGAAGATACTGGACATCGTAGCCCAACTGGGCGCATCGCTGGCGTCGGGCGAACTGCTGCAACTGCACTCCGGCGAGACGATGTGGATAAACGAAGCGCAGTACTACCGCGTAATAGAACAGAAGACGGCACGCCTCTTCCAAGCCTGCACCGAAGCAGGTGCGGAGTCGGCAGGCACGACCATGCGGCAGCGTTCTGCCCTGAAAGAATACGGCAGACTGTTCGGGCTAACCTTCCAGATAAAAGATGATATATTCGACTACTCGGACAGCGAAGACCTCGGTAAACCTACCATGAGCGACCTTCGCGACGGGAAAGTAACGCTACCGCTCATCGTCTCGCTCGAACGCGCACCCCAAGAAGAGAGTGCGCACATCCGTGCACTCGGCGAAGCACTGGCGAACAAAGACCCCTATATACAACCCGAGAAAGCCGAGGGCGAGATAAAAGCATTCGTCATGCGTTACCAAGGTGTGGAATACGCTACGAAACAAATGTACCTAAACAAGAAAAAGGCGGAAGAATGTCTGTCGGTCTTCCGAAACTCCGCCACCAAAGAGAGCCTGCTGCTGCTCTTTGACTACGCCATTACCCGACTGCACTGAACAACTTCCCCCGACCCCTCAAAGAGTGGGTGATATTCCCGTTGGGGATAGTTTTTTTCTAGAGGATCTATTGGATATAGAGGTTTTAGTTTTTCGGGGGTGCTTGCCTTTTTGTTTTCTATCCCTTGCTTATCCCTTGCTCATCCCTTGCTGCAAAGTAGGGGAGGGAGGTTCTCTTTTGGGCTTATTTTGGGGCTTGCCCTTTGGCTTGTTCTTTGGTTTGTTTTTGGATAATTTTGGGATAGTTTTTGGTATGGTTAGGCGTCTTCGCCTTCCAAAAGGCGGACGAGGTCGGCACGCTGCCGCTCGTCGGAAAGCGTCTCGAGGACATCTTTCATAAACGCCGTCACAAGGAGTTGGCGGGCTTTCTGCTCACCTATACCCCGCTGCTGCATATAGAACAACGCAGACTCGTCCAACTGCCCCGTAGAAGCCCCGTGCGTTGCCTTCACATCGTCGGCATAGATCTCGAGTTGCGGGCGGGTACGCATGACAGCCGTCCGGCTGAGGAGCAGGTTGCGGTTCGTCTGGTGCGCATCGGTCTGCTGCGCTCCCGCGGCTATCTTCAACTCACCATAGAACTCCCCTTTCGCTTCGTCGGCAAGGACAAACTTAACCAATTGGCGGCTCGTACCGCCCCCAGCCGTATGGTGGACATGGGTAGCCGTACAGACCTGCTCCTTGCCCGCCAGATAGGCAAGGGCGTAGATCTCCGTAGTACACCCCTCGCCCTGCTGCTCGACGCAGACCGTATGGGCGACGGGCGCAGCGGGAGAAGAATTGCCCACGGCGGCATAGAGGCTCAATAGATGAAGCCGCAGCGTAGAACCTGCCTCCTGGACAAAATGCAGTTCGGCAGAGGGATGGTTGAGCAAGACACGCTCGACACACTCGCCCGCATGAATGGTTTCCACTGTTTCCATACGCTCTTATAATTGATTGTGTTCCAACCACTCGTAGCCTTTCTCCTCGAGCGTGAGTGCCAACTCCTTGGTACCCGTCTTAACAATCCTGCCATCGGCAAGGACATGGACAAAATCGGGCACGATATAGTCGAGCAGACGCTGGTAGTGGGTAATGACAATCTGTGCATTATGCCCGTTCTTGAGTTTATTCACGCCGTCGGCTACGATACGCAACGCATCGATGTCGAGACCCGAATCGGTCTCGTCCAATATAGACAGGCAAGGCTCAAGCATCGCCATCTGGAAAATCTCGTTTTTCTTCTTCTCACCGCCCGAGAAACCCTCGTTAACCGAGCGGTTGTTCAACTTGTCCGCCATCTCGAGCAAAGCACGCTTCTCCCGCATGAGCGCAAGGAACTCCTTGGCGGTAAGCGCCGGCTTGCCCTCGTACTTGCGCTTCTCGTTCAGCGCCGTACGCATGAAATTGACCATGCTCACACCGGGGATCTCGACGGGGTACTGGAAACTCAGGAAGACCCCCTCACGAGCGCGTTGCTCGGGCGACATTTGGAGCAGGTCTTTGCCACAGAGGCGGACGCTGCCGCCCGTCACTTCGTAGGCAGGATTGCCCGTCAGCACTGCGCTCAAGGTCGATTTACCCGCACCGTTGGGCCCCATAATGGCATGGACTTCGCCCTCGTTGATTGTGAGGTTCACCCCTCGCAATATCTCTTTGCCTGCAATAGTGGCATGCAGGTCTTGTATCTCTAATAGCGTACGCATAGACCGGTACCGTTTTTTTGTTTTAGTGTGCAAAAGTACTGCTTTTTGCGCACATACGCAAATGCGAATGGTAACTTTGGCGATGATTGTTCCGAAGTACCATGCTTGCGTCATTACCGTTCCCACACCGCCAAAACAGTACGCATCCAAAAACAACGGGAAAGGGTTGCTCCTTTCCCGTTGTTTGTCTTGGTATGCGCTTTGGGTTCTCTCTCCCCTCCCTGCACCCTCCGCAATGAGGATACCGAGAGGATGCAGGAGGATAGAGGGTACCGCCAGGCAGATTATTCAGCCGCCGTAGGGAGAACATCGGCAGGCAGGGTACATACCTCGCCCGTCAGCGTGTAGGTCGTGTTGCCACGGAGGATGTAGATCTGCCCGTCAATCAGCACCTTGCGAACCGTAACACCTGCTGCGGTGTCGGTATGGTCGATGTCGGTCGGTATAACCTGTACATCCTGCACGAGGCGGACGGCTAGCCCGTAGTAGCGATCGTGGTGGTCCGTGCCCGCCTCGAACGAGTAGAAGTAGAATAAGTACGCGTCCTCCGCATCGTCGTCAGGCGTAGCAGACCAGTAGTAACCGTAGTACTGCACATAGTACACGTCCGAACCGAAGCGGTAACCCGAAGCAGGCAAGAAGACTGCGCCTGCGGCCTCTAACTGCTGCCACTCGGCAGTAGTATAGAGATTTTTGGCAGCATACGCTTGTACGGTAGTTGCACCTGCATAACCACTCTTGAAGGCTATACCTTCGGGGCAAGTCCAATTGTTGGGCAGCAGGATAAGACCATTGACATAGTCCGTGCCGTCGTCATTGAGTTTGATACGGGCTACACCTTTCTTATTTGCTGCATCGGTGCGGGTGTTGAGCAGATAGTCCCACTCGTCATTCGTCAGGGTACGGTAGGTATTCTGGGTATTGGTACCGATAGTATTCTGTCCCCAATCCACAAAATCACCACTATAATCATTGTAGTCTGTAGAGATACTTATTCCCCACTTGGCTGTTTCGTTGTTCGCACTCCAGCCGAAGAGGTCTATCTTGTCGGCAAGAGCCGAACCGCTTACATTGGCAGTACCGAGCATATCGTACTGGTTCTCCGCAAACGACCAAGTTTCGGTGGATTGCGTGTACTGCAGGTTACCCGGCGAGAAATAGACCTGCTTGTCTGCCGAAACAGAGAAAGCACCCGTAAGGGTCTTGCCATTGATTTGCGCAGGCAGCAACAGACCGCTCAGCATCACGACAAAAAACAAGAATACTTTTTTCATACTGAATGGTTATTTGTTGGTTATGTAATTGAATTGTATAGCCTCTACTCCCTATCGCGAAATACTATCTTATGGCGGCGGAGAGCGTCGTCGTAGAGACGGTCGTACTCGCTCTCGAGGAAGCCCACCTGACGCTGACGCAACACCAGTTCTTCAATCGCCGGACGGGCATAATCCAACGGCATCGGCTCACCCGCTATATGTTTGTCCGTCACCAACAAGAGGAAAGTGGAAAGCGAGTCTTGCAGTTCGACAAGCGTATGTTGGCGCAGGAGCGTCGTCAGTTCGTCCCGCTCGAGCGGCAAATAGAGCATGAGTTGCTGCGCCGTAAGCCAATGGTCAACGAATAGTTCGTACGCCGTGGCATACTGGTAGGCATACTTCTCGATATACTCCAGATAACCCTCCTCGTGCTTCAAGAGCGTCCGGCGGGTCTTATCAAGGTGCGGAGCAGCCGACGGTACGACCAAGAGCAAGCCCTCGGCAATGGTCTCACGCAGCGTGAAACGCTCGGGGAAAGCGGCATAGACCGCCTGCACCGTAGAGTCGTCCACCTCTTTGGGCATACGGTGCGCCACGAGTTGCTGCTCGTAGGCATGGACATAGAGCGAACGACGATAGTCCTCGACCATGGCTTCGATAGACTTGTCGATGGGGTTCATTGCACGGTCGTAGAGCAGAATATCCTTCGCCCAACGGCGCACATAATGCTCCGCCACCGCAGCACTATCCGCCGCAGACAGCCCCGAGGTAAGCGAATCGAGGGTACGGAAGGAGAGGTAATGCCCCGCCAGTTCGACCGCCGAGTCGTCGTGTTGGCGGCGCTGGAAAAGACTACAAGAAGCAAGGCTGACTGCTACGGCAGCAAGCAGGAAAAGGCGAAAAACTTTCATTGGACAGCAGGAGTATGAGTGATTGAATAGAGCAGGTGTCCGTCGATACGCTCCACCCGATCGGGCAGAGGGACGAACGGCGCAGGCACGCCCTCGCCGATACGCACGGGCGAGACCTCGATATGTATCTCGTCGTACACGCCGCTCGAGAGAATGGTCTGCAGCAGGGTAGCGCCGCCCTCGACAAGGACAGAATGGACCCCACGGGAAGCCAAGTCGGCAAGGACAAACGCCCAACCGGTATTCTCACGATAGACAAGCGTCTCCGCCTCGGGGCCGAAGACACGCGCATCGGATGGGATACGCCCGTGCCTATCGAGAACGACACGCAGGGGATTGCGCCCGCTCCAACGGGTAGTGAGCAGGCGGGGGTTGTCCTTAATGACCGTGTTGGTGCCGACAAGGATAGCCATGTTCTCCGCCCGCATCTTATGCACCAACTGCTTGGTAAGAGGCGTGGAGATAACCAACGGCGCACCGTCGCCAAGACCCGTACGCAGGCGGTCGATATAGCCATCGGCGGTCTGCGCCCACTTAAGCACCACATAGGGACGATGCTGCTCGTGGAGGCAAAGGAAACGCTTGTTGAGCGCACGGCACTCCGCCTCCAACACGCCCACCTCAACCGTGATACCCGCCGCACGCAGCATAGCGATACCCCGACCAGCGACTTTCTCATTCGGGTCCTGCATACCGACTACGACACGCCCGACACCTTTCTCTATAATGAGATTGGCACAAGGCGGCGTCTTACCGTAATGGCTGCAAGGCTCGAGGCTGACAAAGAGCGTGGCGTCGGCATAGGGGACAGACGAATGGCGCGATTCGGCATCCGCAAAACAATTGACCTCGGCGTGCGCAGAGCCGAAGCGGCGATGCCACCCCTCGCCAAGGACATCCCCCGTACGATTGTCCACCAACACCGCCCCCACCATGGGATTGGGGGCTACATAGTACTCTCCCAAACGCGCCAAACAGAGGCAACGGGACATATAGTTTGCATAATCCATAGGAATAGTGTATCTTTGCAGTATGAATCAGTTGGTCACATACATTGAGCAACGCCTCGAGGGCGTTTACCCGCAGCAGGAAAGGCACGACCTGGCACTCTGGGCAGCCGAAGAACTCACCGGACTGAGCCGCACGGAACTGCTATGGGGGTGCAAAGATACGAAAATAATTCCAAACCTCGAAATAATCGTAGAACGACTGCGTCGAAAAGAGCCCGTACAGTACATCTTCGGGCATACGCAATGGCTGGGACTGGACCTGCTCGTTACGCCCGAGACGCTCATACCACGCCCCGAGACGGCAGAACTGGTGGAGCAAGTGGCAACGGACATGCGTGCGTATGCCACAACGCCACTGCGCCTGCTCGATATAGGCACGGGGAGCGGGTGTATCGCCATTGCGCTGGCAAAAGCGTTCGGGGCTTGGCAGGTAGAAGCGATAGACCGAAGCGAAGGAGCACTCAGCGTGGCGCAAGAGAATGCCCGACGGTGCGGCGCCGAAGTGGCGTTCCGGCAAGCGGACATACTGACGGCAGACATCGGCGACTACGACCTGATAGTAAGCAACCCGCCCTACATCTGCGAACAGGAACGGGCGGCAATGGATGCGAATGTACTGGACTACGAACCGGCAACGGCACTCTTCGTACCCGACAGCGACCCGCTGCTCTTCTACCGGCGCATAGCGGCACTCGGACACGGACGGCTGTACTTCGAGGTGAACGAACGGTATGCCCACGAGGTGGCGGAGACGATGGCACACATAGGCTATACGAACATAAAGATAACAAAAGACATCTATGGCAAAGAGAGGATGGTATCGGGGCAAAGAGGCTAAGGCAGCCGAGCCGCTGACAGCGGACGAACTGCGGCTACGGGCAGAACAATACTGCGCCCTGTCGGAGCATTGCGCCCAAGAGGTACGGGAGAAAATCACGGCATGGGGCGGCACGGCGGCTGCGGCAGACGGGATAGTGGCCGCCCTCTACGAGGGGCGTTACATAGACGACTCACGCTACTGCCGCGCCTACGCACACGACAAAATGCTCTATCAAGGCTGGGGGCGCACGAAGATACGCCTCATGCTACAGTCGAAAGGGCTGCCCCGTGAGGCGGTGGCGGAAGCACTGGCGGAAATAGACGAGGGCGAATACAGACGGGTGCTGCTCGGCGTGGCAGAAAAAAAACGCAATGCCACCCCAGAACAACGGCTGCGTTTCCTACTGCAGCGGGGATTTGCCTACCGCGAGATACGGGAGGCACTCGGGGCGGCGGCATCGCTACCCCCGCCGACCGAAGAGGAAGAGTAATGCCCCCTTGCGGCTTTCTCTACCCCGTACGGACACACAAGAAAAAAGGACATCCTCAAGCGGGGGGTGTCCTTCTCTTGTATGTATATTCTTATAGCACCTACGGTATCACAGTCAGCACCGTCTCACCCACGGCTTGGAGCGTGCTGCGGCTGATATTGCGCATATCGTCCCGCTGCGTATGCCACCAGGAGGCAAAACCCGTGGCGTTCCGTGCATCGTAGTGGATAATATCCACGCACGGCACACCCGCCAGCACATTGACATAGTAGTGGTCGTCCACGATAGGATAGGCGTTCTGCTGCACGAAATAGCGCCCGTAGCCCAACGAGGCCGCTGCACGCCATATCTGCTCTACATAGGTACCTGCATACTGCTCCGAATAGAGTTCGCGAGGGAAGACGGCATCGGGCGCACCGACCATATCGAGCAGAATACCGAACTGATAGGCGGTTGCGCTCTGCCCTTTGGCAACCTCCATAGACCAGAGTTGGCTGCCGAGACACCATGTGTTCTCACGCTCCGTGCCGGTATAGAACCGAGGCGTACCCATATCCTCGCAATCGAAGAAGACAATATCGACAGGCGTCGTAAGCGACGAGTCCTGCAGCCGCTGCCCCAGTTGGCGTGCCACCTCGAGCAGTACGCCTATACCGCTCGCACCGTCGTTGGCACCCGGCACATTCAGAAAACGGTTCTCGTACTCCTCCTCTTCGTCGCACCAAGGGCGTGTGTCGTAGTGCGCCGAAAGCAAGATAGCCGCCCGCGGCTGTGCCGCAGCAGGCGAGAAATGCCCGATGATATTGAATATCGCCTGCGGACGGCCGCTGTAGTCGGGGAGTTGCCCTTTCTGCAGTTCGACTTGCGCCCCGCAGGCACGCAGTTGCTCGATAAGATAGACTGCACAGTCGGTATGCGCCTTGCTGTTCGGCACGCGCGGCCCGAAAGCCATCTGACGGGCGACATACTGATACGCCGAATCGGCAGAGAAAGCCGGACGCGTAACCGCCGCCGTCTTCTTGTTGCCGCACGCCGTAGTGCCCATAACGATAAGGAGAAGAACGCTTCCCCACCCAAGGAGGGCAAGGAAACGCCGAGAGAGAGCAGGTTGGCCTGTTGTGTACAACTTCATAGGGGCTAATGTATGTTCAGTTCGCTGACGCTGGTATGCGTCTGTATGGCGCGGATAGTCTTGGCGATAGGCTCGGCGAGGCTCTCGATATGCACCTTGCTGCAACGCGAGAGGTCGAACGGAAGCGAGTCGGTAAAGACCAGTTCTTCCAATTCGCTATTCGCGATACGCTCGCAGGCAGGCCCCGACATGATACCGTGGCTCACCACTGCCCGTACGCTCTTCGCACCCGCTTTCTTCATGACCTCGGCGGCCTTGCAGAGCGTGCCTGCCGTATCCGCCATATCGTCCACGATAACGACATCCTTGCCGTAGACATCGCCCAAGACACGGATCTCCGTCACCTGGTTGAAGACCTCACGGTTCTTATAGCAGATAACCATCGGCACATCGCGGTCGGTAATGCTATGCAACTTCTTGGCAAAAGCCGCCGCACGCTTGGAGCCGCCCACATCCGGCGACGCCACAATGAGTTTCTTCAGATTCTGAGCAGCGATATACGGCGCAAGCACATTCGAGCCGTAGATATGGTCGACGGGGATATCGAAAAAGCCCTGAATCTGGTCGGCGTGAAGGTCGACCGTAATGACACGATCCGCCCCCGCATGCTCTATCATATTCGCCACCAGTTTGGCACCGATAGACACACGGGGTTTGTCTTTGCGATCCTGCCGCGCCCACCCGAAATAGGGGATGACGGCAATGACCTTGTAGGCACTGGCACGCTTGGCAGCATCGATCATCAGCAGCAGTTCCATCAGGTTGTCGCTGCTCGGACAAGTGGACTGGACAAGGTAAACCGATTGTCCGCGCACCGACTCGTTGAAATAGGCGGCAAACTCGCCGTCGGCAAAGCGATCGACGCTGATACTGCCTAACTCGCAGCCGAGTTGTTCACATACGCGCTTGGCGAGAGCCGTTCCTTTCGACCCCGCAAAAACCTTGTAAGGGCTTAATTCTGTAGCCATAAAAAACAGTTGAGTATTGATTGACAGCCAGCAGAGTTCACCGCTGCTCTTGGACACTCTCCGGCACGATCGGGAATATCTGACGCCGCGCGCCCCATACTCTCCGAAGCCCGGATACCAACCAAGACCTACACGCTAAACCTATCTGCCCAGACTGTTCTGTATCTCCGAATCCTATCTCTTCTTTTTCTTAGGCGTAGGGGCAGAGGCAACAGGCTGGTTCCGGATTTCACGGAACGCATCGAAATCACCGTTGAGTACACCGTTCGAGAGACGCTCGATATCTTCTGCCACACGCGCCATACCGGACTCTTGATCCCGATTCCACACGAGGTTCTTCTGCCGCATACATTGTGCGATATAGACTACGAGCGCCTCCCGCTCCGCCTTGTCCTCGATCGTGCAGGCGTAGGCAATCATATCTTGTATAATGCGCCCGTAGTTGCGCATACGAATCGGCGCAGTGTTGCGCCGCAGGATCTGTTCTGTCATCTTACTTTTTCTTAATCAGGTAAATCATCGTGGGGTAGTGGTCTCCGTAGCCGTCCTGCCAAACGCCCGACTTGTGCGTACGCAGCGGTGTGCCTTTGTCCTTGCCCTCCTGTACGGTAAGGAAAGGTTTGTTGAATATCTGCGATTTCCAATACGCCCATTTGCCGCTCTCCGGCTGCGTATTCATCAGCGGCTCGGAGATAATGATCTGGTCGAACAGATTCCAACTGCCGTTGTAGGCAAGCGAACCTATGCCACGGTCAAGTTTCTGCCACATAGTATTGAAATAGCCCTGCGGCTCTACCTCTTCGCGCGTCTTGCGTGCGCCCAACACCACGGCGCAACTATGATTGAACGGATCGTCGTTGAGATCGCCCATGATAATGATTTTCGCCATCGGCTCGCGACGATAGATACTGTCGCAGATACTGCGGGTAAGCATAGCCGCAGTATCGCGCGAGGGGCGGGACGAGAGTTCACCGCCGTAGCGGCTCGGCCAGTGATTAACCAACAGATGTATCTTCTCGGGACTCCCTGCACCGACAAGGTAGCCCGTAACGAGCAGCTGCAGACGGCTCTTCACCTCCCCTCCGTCGGCGTAGTGCGCATGGAGTTCATGCCCCTTGACGCTCGTCGGGCGAAAAGCCGTACTGTCGTAGAGCAAGCCTACATCTACGCCTCGACGGTCCGGCCCCTCGAGGAGAATAGGCTTGTAGCGGCGGTCGTATTTACTATTCGTCTCCCGACAAAGATCCTCCAGACAACCTATATTCTCCACCTCGGCTACGCCCACACACGCCGCACCGGACGATGTCTCGTCCGTACCGAGCTGCGAGATGGCATACGCCATATTGTGTATCTTATGTGTATATTTGAGCGAAGTCCACTTCATACCACCGTCCGGCAGGTATTCGTAGTCATTCTTGCCCTCATCATGAATGGTATCGAAGAGGTTCTCGAGATTGTAGAAAGCAATACAGCGCACATACATCTCGTTCTGTGCCGCAAGCGGGGTGCAGCATAGCAGGCAGGCTGCCAACGCCCAAATAACCGTGTGTTTCATTGTCGCAAAAGCGGGGCACATACCATAACCCCTTTCGTTTCAGTAATCGCAGAGCCATTGAACCTCCCGGGTTGTCAAATTTGCTCAAACTCGGGACAAAGTTACTGCGAAATTTTGATATATGCAAAAAAAGCAGTATTTTTGCAGCGTTATTTTATCACATAAAAACTGACCACATTATGTCATCTGTAAACAAAGTAATTCTAATAGGGAATGTAGGCTCTGATCCAGAGGTGCGTTACCTCGACCGAGGAGTCGCAATCGCTAACTTCAATCTAGCCACCACGGAGCGAGGCTATACCATGCAGAATGGTACACAAGTGCCGGACAAAACCGACTGGCACGCTATCGTCCTCTGGCGCAATCTCGCCGAATGGGCAGAGAAGTATATCCGTAAAGGAATGAAACTCTATGTAGAGGGAAAACTGCAGAACCGCTCGTGGGAGAAAGACGGACAGATCCGTCGCAAGACCGAAATAATAGCCGAGAACATACAGATTCTCTATCGCCCTGCCGAGTATCAGAACAATACCTACCAACAGACGGAAGATACGACCGCAGAGGATACTACCGCGGACACAACGGCTGAGGAGAACCTCTTCTAAAAACGATTCGCGTGCCGAGGCAAGGTGGCATTATCGTCCCTACCCCGGCACTTTTTTATCTTCGCTGCACCTATTCCGCACCTATCTCCGCACAAAGAACCACCTGTTCAGACAGGTACAACCGCCTGTCCGTGTGCGGCTCCTACCACCCAAGGCAAACAGGAAAAGTAAGATAACGCTACCTCAATCGGGAAAGAATATGACCAACAAAGAACGCTATACAGAATGGGCGGCACAGCAGGAGTATCTCCCGCTGACTATGCAGCCATGGTGGATGGAAGCCGTCTGCGCAGGCAAACAATGGGATGTGCTGCTGGTGGAAAACGAGCAGGGCAACATCCGTGCCGCATTGCCCTACCTAATCCGTAAGCGTCTGTGGTTCCGCTATATCGTCATGCCGCAGCAGACACAAACAGGCGGCGTATGGGTAGCACCCGAGGTAACGGAAGACCGATGGCAGATAGCCGAAATTTGTCGCCGCTTCGCCGAGCAACTCTCCGCCTTGGGACTCAGTTACTACTACCAGCAGTTCCCCGCAGGCAGCCTGTGTGTGGACGCTATGCGGGCGTTGGGGTTCAAAACGCACGAGCGGGTTACTTACCGCATAGACGACTTGAGCAACCTCGACGAAGTGATAGCCCGCTTCTCGAAGAACAAACGCCGCCAATTGCAGAAATCGCTCAGTCTGCATACAGAGCGGGGTATGCTACCCGAAGAATTCTATCGTTTCCACTCGTCCTGCATAGCGGAGCAACACAAGCATATCACCTACTCCCGTGAGTTCTTCCTCGTGCTGGAGCGCAAAGCCCGTCGCTTAGGACAATGCGAGACAGTGCGGGTCTGCAACGCCGACGGCGAGACCTATGCCGCTGCTTTTCTGGTATGGGACAGCCGCCTGATGTACTACCTGATCCCCTGCTACAGCATAGCACACAAGGACTCCGGTGCAGGCGCCCTGCTGGTACTGGAAGCCATCAAACTGGCGCGTGAGAAACAGGTGGTCTTCGATTTTGAGGGCAGCATGGTGCGCGGCATAGCCAATCACTACAAGCAGTTCGGCTCTACGCCTTTTACCTATTACAGTGTGGAGCGTTACTACCACCCTATCTTCCACCTCTTCACATGGTGTAACACGCTCCGCAACCTTCGTTTCTTCTAACGACACATCTACACTACGAAGGCTCTCGCAGAAAACACTACGCCCTGTATTCGCAGCCGAATACAGGGCGTAGTATGTAACATATAGTACGATTCATACTCACACACGCTTCTGGTAGTGGTAGTCGGAGTAGTCCTTGTCTTTTTCGTTGTCTGCACGAGGGAACCTGTTCTGCAACCGTCGCACAAAAGTATTCCAGCGGAAGCGGAAGTTATTCCCTCTGCCACTGCGCCACCAGAGGAGCAGCAACCAACCGAAGAGCATACCGCCCAAGTGGGCAAAGTGTGCCACATTGTCGCCGAATGCGCCTACCATACCGCCCAAACCCGCAAACAACTCAATCACAGCGTAGATAATCACGAACACCCTTGCGCGTATGGGGACAGGCACAAAGAGAATGTACATCGGCACATTGGGAAAGAGCCACCCGAAAGCGAACAGCACACCGAATACCGCACCCGATGCACCTATCGTAACAAGCGGATCGATATAGTATGCCGCAGCGGCAGCCGTCATTGAAGATAGCCCCGACTGGTACATCAATGCCCATACCGCTTCCTGGACGAGCGATGCACCTATACCGCAGACAAGATAATAGATAAGAAAACGCTTGCTGCCCCACTCGTTCTCGAGTACGGGAGCAAACATCAGCACGGCGAACATATTGCAGAATATATGCCCGAAATCCGCATGCAGGAACATATAGGTCAGCGGCTGCCAAAAATAGAAATGCTCCGCCACTACATAGTGCAGCCCGAGCCAGTCGGAGATCTGTATGCCGTACTTGCGCAGCAGCATATCGAGCAGGAAAACGAGGAAATTCGCCCATAACAAGGCGCGGGTTACAATCGGTAGATTACGCATGGTTGTCTGTTTCGTGTTCTGTTTTCGGGGTATTCTGCCCTATTTCCCGAGAGGGCATACGGGGCGCACAGCCTATATTTTCTTGCTGTTTATGCGCTTTGGTAGTACAAAAAGCGTGCATTTTCTGCTCTCTTATGCATTTTTCTCTCCGAAAAGTGCATTTTTTCGCGGCTTTTATTTGCAATTCCACTTTTTTATTGTACCTTTGCGCTGCAATACAAGGGAAATGTGTTCTTGTATAGGCTATTAAACGGTTTAATTATTTACTAAAACACAAAAATTATGAACAAGGCTGAATTGGTTGCTGCCGTAGCAGCAAAAGCTAATGTTTCCAAGGTGGAAGCACAGAAAGTTATTGACGCTGCTGTTGAGGCAACTGCAGAAGCACTGAAGAAAGGCGAGAGCGTACAACTCATCGGTTTCGCTACGCTGTCTGTAGTGGAGAAGGCTGAGCGCAAGGGTATCAACCCCGCTACCAAGCAAGTGATCACTATCCCTGCAAAGAAGGCTGTCAAGTTCAAAGCAGGTGCTAAATTGGCTCTCTAAATTAGCAATTCTACAGCATAAAGCGAGTTGCTCGTTTCGGGCAACTCGTTTTGTGTCCTAATCAAAAGTACATTTTTAAGGTATTTGGTCTGATAATATGTTGAATATCATTCTTTGTGGTGCTCCCGGCAGTGGCAAAGGAACACAATCGGATTTTATCGTTAAGAAATACGGGCTGCAACACCTCTCTACGGGCGATGTGCTGCGCGCAGAGATCAAGTCGGGCAGCGAACTCGGCAAAGAGTTGGACGCCATCATCTCGAAAGGCAACCTCGTCCCCGACCAGAAGATGATTGACCTCATCGAGAACTTCATCGCCAACCTGCCCAAAGACAGCAAGGGCGTTATCTTCGACGGCTTCCCCCGCACGGTAGAGCAGGCAGAGGCACTCACCGAACTACTCAAGAAATACCATCTCGAGGCGGTAATGCTCGATATGTTTGTCGAGGAAAAGGAACTCATCGAACGCCTCCTGAACCGTGGCAAGACCAGCGGGCGTGCCGACGACAATATCGACACCATCAAGCAGCGCCTACAGGTGTATAACAGCGTTACCAAGCCGGTGGCTACCTACTACCTGCACCAAGGCAACTATTTTGCCATCAACGGCAACCACACCATGGAAGATGTATTCGCACAGATAGAGAACATCCTCCAACGCGTCGGCAAGTAACCAAAAACGCGAAGCAAAAAAGGCGTCGCCGAACAATACGCCTCAGCAACAAACACGCGCCAGCGAAATTATGAACAACTTCATCGACTATGTCAAGATATACTGCCGCTCCGGCAAGGGTGGTGCGGGTAGTATGCATTTCCATCGTGCAAAGTACCTCCCCAAGGGAGGTCCTGACGGCGGCGACGGCGGCAAGGGAGGCAGTGTTATCCTAATAGGTAACCGCAACCTATGGACGCTCCTCCACCTCAAGTACCAGAAGCATATCATGGCGACCGACGGCGGCAAGGGTGGCGAAAGCCGCTCTTTCGGCAAGGACGGCGAGGACAAAATGATCGAAGTCCCCTGCGGTACTGTAGTCTATGACGGCACTACGGGCGAGTATATCTGCGAGGTGCGCGAGCACGGCGAGCGCATTGTTCTGCTCAAGGGCGGACGGGGCGGATTGGGCAACTGGCACTTCCGCACCGCCACCAATCAGGCACCCCGCTATGCACAGCCAGGCGAACCTGCCATAGAGCGAGAGGTCATTCTGCAACTCAAGGTATTGGCAGATGTCGGCCTTGTGGGCTTCCCCAATGCGGGCAAATCGACGCTTTTGAGCGTCGTTTCCGCCGCCAAACCCGAGATAGCCGACTATCCGTTCACTACGCTTACCCCGCAGTTGGGTATCGTGTCCTATCGTGACGGGCGTTCGTTCTGTATGGCAGATATTCCTGGTATCATCGAGGGCGCAGCCGAGGGCAAAGGTCTTGGGCTGCGTTTCTTGCGCCACATCGAACGCAATGCGGTGCTGCTCTTCATGGTACCCGCCACGGCCGAAGACATCGTGGCGGAGTACAACATTCTGCTCCGTGAGTTGGAGAAGTACAACCCCGAGTTGCTGACCAAGGCACGCGTATTGGCTATCTCCAAGTGCGACATCGGCGAGCAGCCCGATACCGAAGCACTGTCGAAGCAACTCGGCATCGAAGTGGTCGCTATCTCGTCGGTCAGCGGACTGGGTATCAGCGCATTGAAGGACTTGCTCTGGACGGAACTCAACAAGGAGCAGAACCAAGTCATCGAGATTTCGCACTCGCCGATTGATGTGCGTGTTATCGAGAAGGAAGAACAACCAGACGACGAAGACGAGCCGCAAACCATCTACCTCAACGAGGTGGAAGAGGAATGGGATCTCAACAAGTACAAAGGTATCGGCTGGGACGAATAATACGCAGCAAGAATACGC
>CAVFHY010000017.1:0-5262 GCA_963622445.1 Bacteroidaceae bacterium | reverse complement strand
AGCGAAAAAACGAAAACAACGACTCTATACGACCGCATGATTGATTGGCGCGAGCGCCACATCAGTGAGAAGCAACTTGTCTTGATTCTCAGTTTCTTTGTCGGCTGTTTTTCGGCGTTGGCGGCTATTGTTCTTAAGTCGTTTATCCATCTTATTCACTGGCTGATAGAGACCCAACTCATCGGCACCACCCACCATACATGGTGGTATCTCATCTGTCCGGCAATCGGTATTCTTCTTGCCGCTCTTTTCGTGCGGTATATAGTCAAAGACGATATCTCGCACGGTATCACCAAAATCCTCTATGCCATTTCGCAACGCAAGTCGATCATAAAGGCGCACAATATGTGGTCGTCCATTGTCGGCTCGGGGCTTACGATCGGCTTCGGCGGTTCGGTCGGAGCGGAGGCTCCTATCGTCTTGACGGGTGCGGCTATCGGCTCCAATCTGGCGAAATTCTTCCGTCTTGAGCAGAAGACCATGATGCTCATGATAGGCTGTGGTGCGGCAGGAGCGATAGGCGGCATCTTCAAGGCACCTATCGCAGGTCTTGTCTTCACACTCGAGGTACTGATGATGGACCTCACGATGGCATCCGTAGCCCCGCTGCTTATCTCGTCGGTTACTGCCACCGCCATTTCCTATATCGCTACGGGGGCTACGCCTATGTTCCCGCTCAACACATTGGAATCGTTCCGTATCTACAACATTCCGTGGTACTTGGTCTTGGGTATCGCGTGCGGGCTTGTGTCGCTTTATTTCACACGCGGCATGAACCGCCTCGAGCAATGGATGAAACATCATGTACAGAATTTCTGGCTCAAGATCGTAGTAGGCGGCTTCACGCTGAGTGTGCTGATCTTTCTTTTCCCTCCGCTCTATGGCGAGGGCTACGATGTCATTACCCAACTCATCAACGGCGACTCTCTGTCTGCGCTGACCAATAGCCCCTTTGCCCGTATAGGTACGGCTTCATGGGTCATTGTGGGCTATTTTGCGCTCGTGCTTCTGTTCAAGATTGTCGCCTCGGTAGCCACCAACGGCGGCGGTGGCGTGGGCGGTATCTTTGCGCCTTCGCTCTTCATGGGGGCGTTGGTGGGCTTCCTTACGGCACGCCTGCTCAATCTGGCGGGTCTCAGCGTACCGGAGACCAACTTTGCGCTGGTGGGGATGTCGGGCTTGATGTCCGGCGTCATGCACGCCCCGCTGACGGGTATATTCCTTATTGCCGAACTCACAGGCGGCTACCACCTCTTCATGCCGCTGATGATTGTCTCCGTCGTGTCCTATCTCACCATTTTGCTTTTCGAGCCGCACAGCCTCTATGCTATGCGTCTGGCACAGAAAGGCGAGTTGCTGACGCACAACAAGGACCGCAATGTGCTGACGCTCTTGAAAATGGAGAATGTACTCGAGACCGACCTTACTACCGTCTATCCCGAGATGACCTTGGGCGAGTTGGTCAAAGTGATTGCGGACAGCCACCGCAATATCTTCCCCGTCATCGACCACGAGGGGCATTTGCGGGGCGTACTGCTGCTCGACGAGGTACGGAACATCATGTTCCAACCCCGCCTGTATAAGCGCTTCACGGTAGGGCAACTCATGACCTCGCCCGAAGCGGTGCTTTCGTACGATATGCCGATGGACAAGGTCATGGAAACCTTTGAGGACACGGGGGCATGGAACTTGCCGGTAGTCGATAGCGACCGCCGTTACTTAGGTTTTGTCTCCAAATCGAAGATATTCAATTCCTACCGCCATGTCCTCGTCCATTTCTCCGAAGAATAACGGACAGCCGGAGTACGAGGACAAAACAAAGGGAAGTCCTATAGTTTGGACAAGAACTTCTCCCTATCCACTATGAACCGCAGATGTTCGCCCTCGCCGATGAGGGTGTCGCCCTGGTAGGCAGCGATGTGGAAATAGAGTTTGCGCCCGTCTATCTTGGTCAGTTCCGCCGTAGCGTGTACGGTTTGTCCGATAGCGGTAGGGCGCAGGTGGCTGCTCTCTATATGTCCGCCTACGGTCGTGCTGCCCTCGGGAAGACTGTCTTTCACGGCGAGCATGGCAGCGTTCTCCATAAGTGCTAGCATAGCGGGCGTAGCCAGTACGGGCATATCGCCCGAGCCCATTTGTTCTGCGCTGTGTACTGAATCTACCGTCAGCACACTGGTATGTGTCAGTCCTGTTTCCATTGTGTAGTTCTTGAATAATGTGTTTGTTGCCGTAGCGTATTGTTCTATCCCTCAATAATCGTGCCTACAGACAACGACGCATTACTCATTCAGGAACTTGTCCCGATGCAGGAAGCGCACACGGCGTATGGCGGCTTCGCGTATTTGGCGTACCCGCTCGCGGCTAAGCCCGATGTCTTCGGCTATCTGGTCGATACTCTGTTCCCGTTCGCCGATACCGAAACTGCGGCGCAGGATAGTGGCATCGCGGTCGCTGAGGCTATCGAGCAGGGCACTCACCTCCTGGCGCACGGACTCTTGCTCCAAGCCGTCGTCGGTAGGGGCGGTGTCGCTGGCGAGCATACTGCCTATCGTGCCATCGCTCTCGTCGCTCAAGGGCGTGTCTATCGATACCGAGCCGGGCATACTATAGCGCAGAGAGTGCACCTCTTCGGGCGTGAGGTCGAGTTGTTCGGCCAAGTCGTCGTCGGTGGGGATGGTGTCGTGCTCTATCTGGAAGCGCATGATAGCACGCTTCAGTTGGCGCATACGGGTTACGACATTCTGCGGCAAACGAATCGTGCGTGCTTCGGCTGTAAGGGTACAGGTAATCTCGCGGCGGATATGGTGGCAGGCATAGGAGATGAACTTCACACCCACCGTGGGGTCGAACTGCTCGGCTGCGGCAATCAGCCCCATTTCGGCGGCTACTACGAGGTCTTCGAGGTCGACACCTTGGTTCTGATACGACTTGGCAATCGTGATAGCAAGACGCATGTTATGCTCTACGAGGCTGTTGCGGGCTGCTACATCGCCGTTGCGGCTGCGGGTAGCAAGTTCCACTTCCTCGTCGATACTGAGCACATCGTACTTCTTGTTGCATATCTCGCCGAGATGCGCCTGCATAGAGCGGGTGTCACGCGGCGTAATGGCTACGGAGGGTGTATGATTTTTCATAGGCGTCAATAGGTTAGCCGAGTGCCTGTCGCCTGCTTATCCGGGTGTGGATATGACAAATTGTCAGTCTTGGTGTGATACCCAAGCGGCGTGCGGTAGAGCGGTGGTGCAGGTGCGGTGCTAAAGCGGGAAAGGGGGGACGAGAAAAAAAGCACGCTTATAGCAATTGGAGCAGTGCCGTAGCAGTCAGCGGGTCAGTCGGCGGTGTGTGGTTGGCAACAGGTAATTTCTCTGCTGGTAATTAGGTTCTATGGCAATAGGATTTGCTTGCAGTAAGTACAAAAAATGTGCCATACTCCACCTCTGACAGCGAAGCAGTCTACTATCCAACAGCCACCGGCGAACCGACTTCTCACATCAAAAAGTCCATATAGTTCTCCTGCGTGACGGTCTGTATCTCTACACCGGGATAGGCACGGCGGAAAGTGGGGTTGGCTTTGGCGGTCTTCTTTGGGTTCCACTTAAACTCATAGGCGAACATCCTGCCGTCCGCCTCCTCTATGTAGTCTATCTCCTGCATCTGCTGTGTGCGCCAGAAATAACGGTTGGCATACACGCCGTTGTACTCGTTGCGTTTCAGCCGCTCGCTGATAAGGTAGTTCTCCCACAGCGCACCAGTGTCCTGCCGCAGCGCTATGTCGGCAAAGTTGTTTATCAGCGCATTGCGTATGCCGTTGTCGTAGAAGTATATCTTGCGGGCGAACTTCAACTCGTTGCGCAGGTTGCGGCTGAACGACCCCAAGCGGAAGATAACCTGTGCCTGCTCCAGCAGGGCGATATAGTTACCGATAGTCTCTTTGTCGAGCCCGACCACTTGTGCCAACTCGTTGTAACTCACCTCGCTGCCCATTTGGTACGCAAGTGCTTGCAGCAGTTTGAGCAGTTTCTCGGGCTTCTTGATACGCTCCCATTGCAGTACATCTTTGTAGAGGTAACTGTCTGCCAATTGGGTAAGTATCGTCCGCTCCTCGCCCGGGTGGCAGACTACATCGGGGTACGAGCCGTAGATAAGACGCAAGGGCAGGTGTGTCCGCTCTTGGATAAGCCCGAAGTGTGTCTGCAACTCGTCGAACGAGAGGGGATAGAGGTGGTACTCGTATTTCCGCCCCGTCAGCGGCTCGTTGATGCTGTTTGCTATCTCGAGGGCGGAACTGCCCGTAACGAGCAACTGCACATCGGGCAGGTTGTCCGTAATGAGTTTCAGTTGAATACCTACATTCTCCACCCGCTGTGCCTCGTCTATCACCACATACCGGTACTGCCCGAGCATGGTCTGCAAGCGCGAGAGGGTCAGTCCCTGTACGATAGTGCGGGTCTCCATATCGTCGGCATTGAGCCAGAGAGTATGCTCCTTGTCGTGAATAAGGTTACGGAGCAAGGTGGTCTTGCCTGTCTGCCTTGCACCAATCAGGATAATGGCTTTGCCTTTGTGCAGTTGTGTGCCGATGAGGGTAGATAATTTGCGAGGAATCATACGATTACATTTGTTTTGACGCCGCAAAGGTACAACTTATTTCCCGTTCTCGCAAGCGAAAAATATACTATTTGGCGGTTACAATCGCTGAATCTTATAAGTTTTGGCGGTTATAATCGCTGAATCTTATGATATTTGGCGGTTAGAAGTGTCGGATAGACAACACAGAAAGGGCTGCCTGCAATAGACAGCCCCTCCTTTTCTGTGTTGTGTGCTTGCCGTCTATGACGACACGCCACTATTCTATTACTGCGCCTTGGGCGTTGTAGCGAATACCGTTCTTCTCGATGATGAGAACGCCATTCTCGAGACGCTTTGTTGCTGCCTTGGCGGACGAGGCGTTGTCCAGCGCAGTGGATGTGCCTTTTTTGAAATTGGCAATGAGAGCAACTTCTTCTGTAACCGTGAAAGTATATGCAGCATCCGTGCTAACTACTTGATCGTCCAAGTCAGTCCAATTCACAAATTCGTAACCCGTATTGGCAGTAGCGGTAAGAGTGATTTCCGTGCCCTCTTCGTAGTCGCCATCGCCAGTAGCAGTACCCATCGTCTTATCATTGACACCCGTCATAACATTATAAACAGCCGTTGCGCTCTGTACTGCAATTTGGATGGTCGAGTAGTAGCAAGTAACGAAACCTACGATATTATAAT
>CAVFHY010000016.1:0-31739 GCA_963622445.1 Bacteroidaceae bacterium | reverse complement strand
TACTAACTGAAAACACTACTAACTGAAAACACTACTAACTGAAAACACTACTAACTGAAAACACTACTAACTGAAAACACTACTAACTGAAAACACTACTAACTGAAAACACTACTAACTGAAAACACTACTAACTGAAAACACTACTAACTGAAAACACTACTAACTGAAAACACTACTAACCTATTCATACCATGAACATCACCTTTCAAATCAACTATCGCACCGTATATGGGCAGACGCTCTGCGTCATCGAGACCAAACCCTCCATATTAGGCTGGACGGAGGCACATCCGCTCCAACTGCAATGCCAAGGCACAGACTTCTGGACCACCAGTCTGCCTGTGTCGGACTTCGCGGGCGACATCGAATACAAATACGCCATCCGTCTGCAAGAGGGCGGCTATCTCTACGAGGCGGGGGAGCCGCGCCACCTGACACTGCAGACAGAGGATCGGAAACTCGTCGTCCGCGACTTTTGGCAAGCGGAAGACTACGAGAAGTCGTTCTACACAACGGCATTCCTGCAGTCGCTCTTCCGCCGTCAACACCCCGCCGCACCGCACAAAGAGCAAGGTAATGTCCGATTCTCGATCGATGCCCCGCAAGTGCTACCCACCCAAGGCGTGGCGGTCATAGGCAATATCCCCGAATTGGGCAACTGGTGCGCAAACGAAATGCTGCCGCTATCGGACGCCACTTTCCCTGTATGGAAAGGAGACATAATAGCCAAAGAAGGCCAGGTAATCGAGTACAAATATGTGATTTACGACCTCCACTCGGGAGCAGTCGCAGATATGGAATGGGGCGAGAACCGCTGTATATGGGGGCTGCAAAAGGGGCAGACTATCGTACAGAACGACCGCTCTTTCCGTCGCACACAACCCCGCTTCAAAGGCGCGGGCGTGGCTGTACCCGTCTTCTCGCTGCGCTCGGAGGACGGCTTCGGCATAGGCGAGTTCCCCGACCTGAAGAAACTCGCTGACTGGGCGGCTGCCACAGGGCAGAAGATGATTCAGACCCTGCCTATCAACGACACCACGCTGACCCACACCAACCGCGATTCGTACCCCTATAACGCCGTAAGCGTCTTTGCGTTACATCCTATCTACATCAACATCGAGCGTATGGGGCGGCTCACACCGGCGCAGAAAAAGAAGTACCTGGCGACCAAAGAGGCGTTCAACCAAAAGACCTTTGCGGACTACCAATGTGTGTATGACGAGAAGATGAAGTACTTCCTGCTGCTCTTCAAGGCAGAGAAAGAGGCACTCTTCGGCAGCGCAGAATACAAGACCTTCTTCGAGAAGAATCAAGAGTGGCTCAAACCCTACGCGGCGTTCCTCGCCCAACGGGACAAGCACCCCGAGGCGTTCTACTATTTCTTGCAGTTCCATGCAGACAAGCAACTCTCGGAGGCAGTGGCGTATGCCCACTCGATCGGCGTGGCAATGAAAGGGGATATACCTATCGGCATTTCGCCCGACTCGGTGGACGCACATACCGACCCGCAGTTGTTCCACCTCGATGCCTCCGCTGGCGCACCGCCCGACGACTTCTCTATCAGCGGGCAGAACTGGGGATTCCCCACCTACAACTGGGACGAGATGGCGAAAGACGGTTTCCTCTGGTGGCGTAAACGCTTCCAGAAGATGCAAGACTACTTCGATGCCTACCGGATAGACCATATCCTCGGATTCTTCCGTATATGGCAAATGCGAAAGACCGATGTATGGGGACTATGCGGACAGTTCTCGCCCGCCCTGCCCTACACGGCACAAGACCTATGGAACATGGGCGTCTGCCTCGACCTCGACCGCATGACACTGCCCTATATCCGCGCGAACTTCCTCGGCGATGTGTTCGGGTACGACACGGAATACGCCAAGGCGCATTTCCTGAACACGAACGACGGGTATGTCTATTATTTCAAAGAGGAATACGACACGCAAGTCAAAATACAGAACTACTTCGATGCACTGCTCGCCAACGAAGAGCGGCTGCACGAGGCAGGGCTCACCAAAGAGCAAGCAGAGAACCTCTGCAACGGACTCATCTACCTGCACTGCGAAGTGCTTTTCGTACGCGACCAAAAGAACAGCGACCTGCTGCACCCGCGCATAAGCATCTATCAGTCGCACTCGTTCAACGAGTTGTACGACGACCAGAAACAAGTACTGATGACTATCTACAACGACTATTTCTTCCGCCGCCACACCTCGTTCTGGCGCGAGAGTGCCATGCGCAAACTGCCTACGCTGCTGAACGCAACGCACATGCTCTGCTGCGGCGAAGACTTAGGTATGGTACCCGCCTGCGTGCCCGATGTAATGCACCAACTGCAGATACTCAGCCTCGAGATACAGCGCATGCCCAAAGACCCCAACCTGCTCTTTGCCCACCCCGCCAATGCGCCCTACCTAAGCGTCTGCACCACGGGTACACACGACATGAACCCGCTCCGCGCATGGTGGGAAGAGGACCACGCAACCACCCAACGATTCTACAACGAACAGATGGGGTGGCAAGGCGAAGCACCTCGGGAGATGACCCCCGAGATAGCGGAATTCATTATCAACCAGCATTTGTACAGCCCCGCCATGTGGGTGATTCTGCCCCTGCAGGATTGGCTCGCCATAGACGGCACCATCCGCATACCGGACGCACACGCCGACCGAATCAATGTACCCTCCAACCCGCGCCACTTCTGGAATTACCGTATGCATATCACACTCGAAGACTTACTCAAACAAGAGGGGTACAATGCACATGTGCGTCGGCTGACGAGCGTGCGATAAGCCCTGTGCTACCGGCAGGGAACGACTATACTACACAGACACACACCGATGGACAAAAGAAAGATTGTTTCGATTACGGCGCTGCTGCTTGCCTTGATTGCCGCAGACGCTGCTACCTATTACGCCGCCCCTGCGGGAGCAGGAAACGGCACAAGCTATTCCTCGCCCTGCCCGCTGAGCCAAGGAATCAGCAAATTGTCCAATGCAGGCGACACACTCTACCTGCTGGGGGGACAATACGACCTGGGCAACACGAGAATCAGCGACAAAACAGGGACAAGCAGCAAGTACATCGTCATCGCAGGCTACCCCGGCGAAAAGGCGATACTCGACTTCCGCACCACGGCTTACGGGACACGGGGGCTGCAAGTAACAAACACTTGCACCTATCTGCATATCAAAGACTTGACGCTGCGTTACTCGGGCAAGAACAACCTCTACAACGAGGGGAGTTACTGCCTATTCGAGAACTTGGACATCTATGGCTCGGCGGACACGGGTTGCCAAATGAAGGTAGGCGGACACAACCTGATAAAGAATGTGGACTCGCACGACAACTTCGACTACGAGTTGGACAAGTCGGGCAATCTGACACAGTGTGATTTTGGCGGGAACGCCGACGGCTTTGCGGACAAGCAGCATTCGGGCGCACCGAACCACTACATAGGCTGCCGCAGTTGGAACAACTCGGACGACGGGTGGGACTTCTTCCAACGGGTAACGACAGAGGAGACCGTGATTGAGCATTGCGTATGCTACAAGAACGGTCCTGCGTCGTACGACATGCGCAACCACCCGCGGTACAACACCGACAAGGCGTGGTTCGACCAATTTGCCAACGGACGGAATGTAACCGACGCCGACGGCGACACCGTATATGTAACGCTTGACAAGTATCCCAACATGGGCAACGGGAACGGCTTCAAGTTAGGCGGCGCAAGCACACAGCACAATGTGCTGGTACACCACTGTCTGTCGGTCGCCAACTCCGTCAAAGGGTATGATCAGAACAGCGATGCCGGAGCGGTACGCCTCTACAACAACACGGCGTACATGAACCATGCGGACTACAGTTTCTACAACGCAAACGGCTGCACATTGGATATACGGAACTGTATCAGTTACCAATCGAAGACGCAGAATACCTTTCTCACAAGCATCGTAAAAGTGAACACGAACAATTCGTGGTCGAGCGGGTTCTCTGTATCAGCGGCAGACTTTCAATCGCTCGACACCACGGAGATTACCGCGGCACGCAAAGCGGACGGAAGCCTCAGCGAGGGACTGCTGCTACGCCTTGCGAACGGGTCGAAACTAATAGACGCAGGCGTAGATGTCGGACTCACATACACTGGCACTGCACCAGACATAGGCTGCTATGAGACAGACGGAGCAGTACACCCGACCGTGGTTTGCACCACAGACAACACGACACAATGGCTCGTATGCGGTACGGCTATTGACCCGATTGTGTTTCAATGGGGCGGAAGCGCCACACGCCTGACCTGCAGCAGTTTACCAGACGGCATAACCTACAAAATCAGCCATAACAACCACACACTGACCCTCTCCGGAACACCGACTACCGCCGGGACTTACCACATCACCGTCAGCACTGTCAGCGAGGACGACGAGGTAGCGACCGAGACGGCGGTACTGCATATAAAGAGCAAAGAGGTACACAAGATAGGGTTTGTGACCACGCCCAACAGCACGGAGGACGAGGCACTGCTGGCATGGTTGCAGTCGAGCGACTCGATAGCCGTTACCACGCTGGACGCTGCTGCCACAGACAATGACTATACAGACTACGAAGCGTTGGTACTGGGCGCCAAGCCGAGCAGCAGTGCCGCTGCATTGGGGTCGCTGCGAGGCTACGACAAACCGATGTTGGTACTGAAGCCGTTCCTCTTCAAGAGCAGCGTATGGAACTGGGGAACACCGGTGAACACACAAGATCAGAGCGTCTATGTGAGCGATACGCAGCACGCACTCTTCCACGGGATAGTGTTCGGCGAGACGCAGGAACTGACGCTCTTCTCACAATGTCAGACCAACGCCGTAACGGCACTGACAGAATGGTACAATCTCTCCGGGGAGGCAGTTGCGCTCGGTTCGCCCGTGTCGTACGACAGTTATACCACCATCGCCGACCTGCCTGCGGGGACGAGCATCAACGGCACGACGATAGCAAAACAATTGGTACTGATCGGACTCTCGGAATACAGCACCGCCTATCTGACACAGGACGGGTTGCGACTGGTAGAAAACGCTGTGTACTACCTACTCGGTAAGACAACGCCCGACCGCACACTGGGTAGTGTTTCGCCAGTGGTTAGCCCCACCCAAGCAAAGAAAATTCTTACGCCGAACGGGATCCGTATCCAACGAGGCGGACGAATCTATACGCTTACGGGACAGGCATTGTAGGAAAAGGGGAACTCCCTCCCATAGAGGGAGTGGGACGGCACAGTATGGTTATTGAGCCTTACGGCTCAGTTTGAACCGTAGGGCGGAGGCAGTGGGTGAATAGCAGCCAGAGGGCAAAG
The DNA here is from genome assembly GCA_963622445.1 of Bacteroidaceae bacterium. Classification (GTDB taxonomy): domain Bacteria; phylum Bacteroidota; class Bacteroidia; order Bacteroidales; family Paludibacteraceae; genus Colicola. Next base: position 26,392 of record CAVFHY010000016.1, on the reverse strand, counting down.
AGAATGGCATAGAACAAGTACTTGAAAAAGTATGTATGCCAAAACTCAAACTGCTCCGGATGATGCTCCGTCAACAACGAAATCAGCACAATACGCAGGATATTAACCCCATAGACACACAGCCAACCCATGGGGATGAACCAAGTCTTGTGCTTCCAACCGCCACGCGTGGTAAGCATAAGCATTGTCCAAATGAACGCTTGCTTCAAGCCCGAACAACTCCACCCTATCGTGGTATGCATGCCCGAGAGGAAATGATAAGAACAGGCACTATCCTGCACACAGGTATCCCGGAAAAGCCCTATCAACCCAACGGCTACGGTAGTGATATGGCGGCAGAGGAAATCGAAAGGCGCCGTAATATCCCAACCGAACCACACAACCGAAGTACCGCCCTCATCGCCCAAGACCGTGAACTTCCAAAAGTAGTTCGCCACCAACAGCGTCACAACGAAAATCGATGTGTCGGCATAGGGTGCAAACGCCTTACGGAAACGCAAACGAAAATGGGGCGTGGAGTCGGACATTAAAAAAGACTTTGGAACATAACGACAAGAGGGAAGCAAGAGAGGGTCAGATACGCGTCTTGGCGTAGGGCGCGGCATCCAACGGGCAGAAATCGCCATCCAAATACTTGAAATAGCCCGCCTGACAGACCATCGCCGCATTGTCGGTCGTGAACGAGAAAGGCGGGATAAAAACCTCCCAACCATAGCGTTTGCCATAGTCCACGAACGCCTGACGCAGCCCGCTGTTGGCACTCACACCGCCAGCCACTGCCACTTGGCGAATACCCAAATCCTGCGCCGCTTTCTTCAGTTTCTTCATCAAGATGTCGATAACCGTCTGCTGCAACGAAGCACACAAGTCCTCGCGCAGATTCGGCACCTGCTCGGCAAGGGCATCGACCGTTTCCAAGCCATACTCACGCAACATATCGCGCAGCGTATAGAGGAACGAGGTTTTGAGCCCCGAGAAAGAGTAGTCGTAGCCTGGAATGGACGGGCGGGCAAAAGTGTATGCCTTGGGGTCGCCCTGCTTTGCCAACTTGTCGATCCAAGGTCCGCCAGGATAAGGCAGGCCGATGACTTTGGCGCACTTGTCGAACGCCTCGCCCGCCGCATCGTCGATGGTTTGTCCTATGATTTCCATCTGGTTATAGTTCTTGACTAACACGATTTGGCTATTGCCGCCGCTGACAAGCAGGCACAAAAACGGGAACTCGGGATGGCGTATCTCGACCCCCGCCAGGCTCGGCGTCGCCGCCTTGAGTTCCGCTGACGGCTCTACAAAATGCGCCAGCACATGCCCTTGAAGGTGGTTGACCTCAATCAAAGGGATGTTCTCCGCAAGCGCAAGCCCCTTGGCGAACGATGTGCCGACCAGCAGGCTGCCCAACAGCCCGGGACCGCGCGTAAAGGCAATAGCCGAGAGGTCGGAGCGGTCAATACCCGCACGGCGAATGGCCGTATCGACCACGGGGACGATATTCAACAAGTGCGCACGGCTAGCCAACTCCGGCACGACACCGCCATACTCCTCGTGCACTTTCTGCGAGGCAATGACATTACTGAGCAACACGCCATTGCGGATAACCGCCGACGAAGTATCATCACAACTCGACTCAATCGCGAGAATAACTATATCTTTTTCCATACTTTATTTCGTTTCCAGGGTGGAAGTTTCAAGAACAGCCCCCAAAGCGGTTGCAAAATTATAAAAAAAAAGGGATATACGGAAAATAATTTGCCTATTTCGAGTAAAAGCAGTAATTTTGGGCACTGTTTGGAGGAGAAGTACCCCCATTCCTTCCCGCTAATTGACTATGTAGCTTTGGCGAGTAGCGCCGCTGGCTCCGTTAATTGCCATTAAAAGAGCCGTTAAGTCTGCCGTCCGTCGGGCCACACACAAACAACACCCTGCACAGCACAGAATCTGTACTATATATATAATTATGTATATTTATTTCCTTTTGTTACACATCGCGGCTTTCTTCGGACATCGAAAAGCAAAACTGCTTGTACGAGGCGAGAAAGAAGCACTGCACAAAATAGAAACATACAAAAAAGAACACCACCTCGATGCCCCCGTGTGGATTCATGCGGCTTCGGTAGGCGAATTCGAACAAGCACGGCCTATCATCGAACGCCTCAGACGGGAACAGCCTCAACAAAAAATACTCCTTACTTTCTTCTCTCCCTCAGGCTACGAACTGCGCAAGAACTACGACCAAGTGGACCTCGTAACCTATCTGCCGTTCGCCACGGTACGCAAAGCCGCCGCTTTCGTCTCGCTCGTGCGCCCGAAAATGGCGATATTCGTCAAATACGAGTTCTGGCCTGCCTACCTGCTCGAGTTGCACAAACAGCAAGTGCCAACATACAGCATATCCGCCATTTTCCGCCCGAAACAGTTGTTCTTCCTGCCGTGGGGGAAACCGTATCTGCGGCTGCTTTCGTACTTCGCACACATCTATGTACAAGACAAAGCATCGGCAGAACTGCTTCAGACACACGGGATTACGCACACGTCGGTAGCTGGAGACACGCGCTTTGACCGAGTAAACGAAATAGCCGGACACGCCAAACAGATACCCATAGTGGAGCAATTTGTGGCGGGCGCAAGCAAGGTAATCATCGCTGGCAGCACATGGCCGCAAGACGAGGAACTGCTGGCACAATACATTGACACTCACGAAGATACGAAACTTGTCCTCGTACCGCACGAGGTACACGAGGCGCACCTGCACACGATATTCCAGATATTCCAAGGGCGGTATGTGCGCTACACGGAGGCTAACGGGATGAACATCCAACACACACGGGTGCTGCTATTGGACACGGTGGGCTTGCTCTCATCGATCTACCAATACGGGCAAGTGGCATACATCGGAGGCGGCTTCGGCGTCGGCATACACAACACCATCGAGGCTGCCGTATATGGCGTGCCGGTACTGTTTGGCCCCAACTACCAGCATTTCCGCGAGGCAAAAGGGCTGATAGCCGCCGGAGCAGGGTTCTCGGTACGCACATACGAGGAGTTCGAACCCGCTATGGACCATGCACTCGCCGAGCATAAAACACTGGGGGAAATAGCGCGCAACTATGTGGAAAGCGAGTTGGGCGCCACGGAACGCATCTACAAGACGCTGTTCTAATAAGGAGACGACTCCCCCCCCCAGAGAAGGGGCAAAGAGACAGGGAATTTGGGGGCAAAGAACGATGTTTTTTGTGTGGACAAAAATGACCAATATAGACCAAATATGCCTTGCGAGATAGACAACAACTACACACATTGCCTGTATTTTTTTGAGAAACAAAAAACTATCAAATATAAACCAAACAGACACTATTAATTCCTAATTCGTAATTGGAAGAAGTAATTCCTAATTCATCATTCATAATTAAATGACAAAGCCTAGTATACCAAAGGGAACGCGGGACTTCTCGCCCATAGAGATGGCCCGCCGAAACTATATCTTCAACACCATAAAAGGCGTATTCGCCCGCTATGGTTTTCAACAGATTGAAACCCCCGCTATGGAGAACTTGTCGACCCTGATGGGCAAGTACGGAGAGGAAGGCGACAAACTGCTGTTCAAAATACTCAACTCCGGCGATTGGGTCAGCCCGCTGCGGGAGAAACTGCAAGACGACCTGAGCATAGGAAAAGCCACCACCACCGTGAGCGAAAAGGGCTTGCGCTACGACTTGACCGTACCCTTTGCACGATTCGTAGTGCAACACCGTGACGAGATACAGTTCCCCTTCAAACGCTATCAAATACAGCCCGTATGGCGTGCCGACCGCCCGCAGAAAGGACGCTACCGTGAGTTCTACCAGTGTGATGTGGATGTGGTGGGAACGGACTCGCTGGTGAGCGAACTGGAACTGATAGAGATTGTGGAAGAGGTGTATAAGCTACTGGGAATCAATGTATGCCTGCATATCAACAACCGCAAAATACTCGCCGGTATCGCCGAGACAATAGGACAGCCGGACAAGATAACCGACATAACGGTGGCGATTGACAAACTGGACAAGATAGGTATCGAGAATGTCAATAAAGAACTGATAGAGAAAGGATTACCTCAATCGGCGGTGGAGGCACTGCAACCGATCCTGAACCTGACAGGCGACAATCGGGCGAAGTTGGAACAACTGGAAACCATACTCGCAGCATCGGAAACCGGGCGGAAGGGTATCGAGGAGATGGCGACCATATTCGACCTGACAGACGCTGCGGGCGTGGGACTGAACATAGAACTCGACCTGTGCCTCGCACGAGGACTGAACTACTACACGGGGGCGATATTTGAGGTGAAAGCACTCGATGTACAGATGGGTAGCATAACGGGCGGCGGACGATACGACAACCTGACGGGTATCTTCGGCATGCCAGGGGTATCGGGCGTGGGTATCTCGTTTGGCGCGGACCGTATATACGATGTACTGACGGAACTGAACCTGTACCCCGCCGACTTGCAGACAACGACGCAACTGCTGTTTGTGTCGTTCGGCGAGGCGGAACTGCGCTATGCGCTGACTTGGGCAAAAGCACTGCGGGCAAAGGGCGTGCGTGCGGAAGTATATCCCGAACCGACAAAAATGAAGAAACAAATGGGCTACGCAGACGCCAAACAGATACCCTTTGTGGCTATCGTGGGCAGCGACGAGATGGCAGCGAACAAAGTCATGCTCAAGAACATGAGCACGGGAGAACAGCACTTGGCAGGAATAGAAGAATGCAGCAAGGCACTGTTGCCGACAGAACGATAAAAATAGGTGTACAACACTACTTTTCGGACGACATAAGTAAAATTGTATAATACTCATATTCAGCAGAATACGGCAGATATATCGATTTGAATCGATACATCTGCCGTATTTCATCGATTCAAATCGTTGCAAAATACCTCTTTTTTTTGTATCTTTGCAGCGTATTTGAGGAAATGGGTATTTTCCCACACTCTCGAACGCGAAAGCACAATCTCAACCGTACGCAACATGAAGACAGCAGAACAATACGACGAAATAGTGGCGCGGTGCCGACAAATCTATGTCCTCAAAATGAAGGACTACGGACCGAGTTGGCGTATCATGCGTCCGCAGACCGTGAACGACCAACTGTTTATCAAGGCCAAACGCGTGCGAGAAATAGAAACGACGGGCGTGAACATGGTGGGCGAGTCGATAGAGGGCGAGATGAAGGCGATAGTCAATTACGCCGTCATCGGACTGATTCAACTGCGGGAAGGCTACGCCGACTCGGTGGACATGAGCGCAGACCGTGCCATGGAACTATACGACCGCTATGTGCGTGAGGCCAAAGAACTGATGTTGCGCAAGAACCACGACTACGGCGAGGCATGGCGGGATATGTACCCCAGCAGCCTGACCGACATCATACTGACCAAGATAAACCGCAACAAGTCGATCGCCGCCAACGACAACCACACGCTGGTGTCGGAGGGGGCAGACGGCAACTATTTCGATATGTTGAACTATGCGGTGTTTTACCTCATCAAACTGACCACGCAAAATGAAACAAAGTAAAGCAGGACATATCGCAGGGTCGGTGGCACGCACGCTGCTGGCACTGACCTTCGTCTTCTCCGGATTTGTCAAGGCCATTGACCCGCTGGGAACGACCTACAAGATAGAGGACTACCTGAAAGCCTTCGGCGGGTTCTTCACCGAACTGCTGCCGCTCGCGGAGGCGGCTGCCGTCTGCCTGATAGGGCTGGAACTGGTACTGGGGCTATGCATGCTGCTCAATGTACGCACGCAATGGACCTGCTGGCTCGCACTGGCGTTCTATGTGGTGATGCTGCCGCTCACGCTATACATCGCCCTCGCAAATCCGGTCAGCGACTGCGGATGCTTCGGCGATGCTTTGGTTATCAGCAACTGGGCAACCTTTTGGAAAAATGTGGTGCTGATGGCATTGGTAGTAGTGTTGCTCTGCACGCGAAAGTATATTCCCGACACTTTTGTGTGGTGGGGCGAACTAGTGGTCTTGGCGGTCGCGATTGCCACGGCTGCGGGCATCATGGGCTACAGCCGCACACACCTGCCGATGATTGATTTCCGCCCCTACAAGGTGGGCAACAACATCATGGAACTGTTGGAAGTGCCGGAGGGGGCAGAACCAGATCAATACGAGACGACTTTTGTCTATGAGCGGGACGGCGTGGAACAGGAATTCACGCTGGAGAACTATCCGAAAGGCGACAGCACCTGGCATTTTGTGAACCAAAAATCGGTGCTTATAAAGAAAGGATACGAGCCAAAGATACATGATTTTGAGTTGATTACGCTCAATTACGACGACATTACCTACGATGTACTGGAGTCGGAAGAGCCCGTTACGCTCGTGGTACTCTACGACCTGACGAAAACCGACCGCAAACAACTCGACAAGGTTACGGCACTCTATCATCAATGCCTGTCGCTGAACCGTCCGTTCTACATCCTGACCGGGGCGAGCGAGGACGGCATCGAGGCGTTCTGCGAAGAGGTGGAGGCAGAAAATCCGTCGAACGAATTGACCCCGTTCAACCACCCCGACGAGGTGTTCTGTATGTGCGACGGCGTCACACTCAAGACCATCGTGCGTGCCAATCCGGGCGTTGTGGTCGTGCAGAACGGCGTGATAACCGACAAGTATAATCTGCGCAATCGGAAAATAGTCGACGGAAGAATGTGCACGGAAGAATAGACAGAATATCAACAAATTAAATCAAAACAATCATACAATATGAGAACAAAAATGGTCGCAGGCAACTGGAAAATGAACAAGAACCTGCAAGAAGGTGTAGCACTGGCTGCCGAACTGAAAAATGCGGTAAAAGACCCGAAATGTGCAGTAGTGATCGGCACACCGTATATCCACTTGGCAACCGTAGCCGAACTGCTCAAAGATAGCCCTATCAAGGTGGCAGCAGAGAACTGCGCTGACCACGAGAAGGGTGCCTACACGGGCGAGGTTAGCGCAGAGATGGTGAAATCGACGGGCGCAACCTATTGCATCCTCGGCCACTCGGAGCGTCGTGCGTACTACCACGAGGACTATGCTATCCTGCGCGAGAAAGTGCAACTGGCTTTGGCTCAAGGGCTGGAAATTATCTTCTGCATCGGCGAGGTGAAAGAGGAGCGCGAGGCAGGCAAACAGAACGAGGTCGTTAAGGCACAACTCGAGGGCTCGGTTTTCAATCTGTCGGCAGAGGAGTGGAGCCATATCACACTGGCTTACGAACCGGTTTGGGCTATCGGTACGGGCTTGACCGCAACGCCGGCACAGGCACAGGAGATTCACGCCTATATCCGCTCGCTGGTGGCTGAGAAATACGGCCAACAGGTGGCTGACGACACGACCATTCTCTATGGCGGAAGTTGCAACGACAAAAACGCAGCCGAGTTGTTTGCCAACCCCGATGTAGATGGCGGTCTGATTGGCGGCGCTGCACTGGTAGCAGAGAAATTCCTCGCCATTATCAACGCACGATAAATCAGAAGTTGAGTGTTGAGGGCAGCAGAGAGTAAATAGGTATAGGCTGCGCAAGACCTTAAACTTGTTACTTGAAAACTGCTCTCAACACGCAGCATGAGGCGAAAGTACGACACTCGAGAGACGGTGTAAACATCTCTACACGAGAAGACTTCTCTCAACGCTCAACTAAAAAAACTGCGCTAAACACGCAACGCTCAACAACACTCAACTCTTAACTCGCAACAAATATGGCCTATATTATTCCCGTACGCGGATTCACACCCGTCATAGGCAAGGACTGTTTCCTTGCACCAAACGCCACCATTGTGGGCGACACCACGATAGGCGACGGCTGCTCTATCTGGTTCAACGCTGTGCTGCGCGGCGATGTCAATACCATCCGCCTCGGCAATCATGTCAATATCCAGGACGGCTCGGTGCTGCATACGCTCTATCAGAAATCGACCATCGAGATAGGCGACTATGTGTCGGTGGGGCATAATGTAACCATCCACGGCGCTCATATTCACGACTTTGCGCTCATCGGCATGGGTTCGACCCTGCTCGACAATGTCGAGGTAGGCGAGGGCGCTATCGTGGCGGCAGGCGCGCTGGTACTGAAGAATACGAAAATCGGTGCCTACGAGGTGTGGGGCGGTGTGCCGGCGAAGTTTATCAAAAAGGCGGACGCTGCGCAATCGAACGAACTGAACCGCAAAATTGCCTACAACTATGCCTTGTATGCTTCGTGGTACGAGGAAACGGACACTGCTGCCCCGAAAACGGAGGCGTGCGAGGCGAAATCTGTCGCAACTACCCAAAGTGCTATAGAGAAAAATACAAATTCCATGTACAAACGCATCTTACTCAAACTGTCCGGAGAGAGCCTCATGGGACAGAAGGGCTACGGCATAGACGAGCAACGCCTTGCCGCTTACGCCCGCCAAATCAAAGAGATAGCCGCTCAAGGCGTGCAGGTAGCCATCGTCATCGGCGGCGGCAACATCTTCCGTGGGCTGAGTGGCAGCCAAAAAGGGTTCGACCGTGTCAAGGGCGACCAGATGGGTATGCTTGCCACCACTATCAACTCGCTGGCGTTGCAATCTGCCCTCGAGGCGATTGGACAACCGACGCGCGTGCTGACCTCGGTGCGCATGGAGCCGATTGGCGACTTCTACAACAAGGCCAAAGCCCTGCGACTGCTCGAGAAGGGCAATGTCGTGATTGTCGCTGGCGGCACGGGCAACCCCTATTTCACCACAGACACGGGCTCCTCGCTGCGTGCCATCGAGTTGGAGGCGGACATCATGTTCAAGGGGACGCGCGTGGATGGTATCTACACCGCTGACCCAGAGAAGGACCCGACAGCCACCAAATACGCAGAAATATCGTACAGCGAGATATTGAACAAAGGACTGAAAATCATGGACTTGACCGCTATCACGATGTGCATGGAGAACGGTATGCCGATCTATGTCTTCGATATGGATACAGAGGGCAACCTGCTTCGTGTCGTACAGGGCGAGTCTATTGGAACGCTTGTAAAACCCTAACAAACAGATAATTACACAATGTGCGATGGGGCAATTGGGCACCACGGTGTCCTCGAAAAATGGCTCGTTCCGCATTGTCAAAATCGTAAAACAATATGATTGAACCTACAAAAATTCAGGCAGATGCAGAAGAACAGATGCAGGCTGCAATCCTTTTCTTAGATGATGCTCTAGCGCATATCCGTGCCGGCAAGGCGAGTGTCCGTATCCTTGACCCGATTCGTGTCGATTACTATGGTGCTATGTCACCGCTCGAAAATGTCGCTACCATTACCACCCCAGACGCGCGTACCATCCAGATACAGCCGTGGGAGAAGAAGATGCTCAGCGAGATAGAGCGTGCGATTATCAACTCGAACATCGGTCTTGCGCCCAACAACAACGGCGAGTGCATCCGTCTTATCCTTCCGCCGCTCACGGAGGAACGCCGCCAACAGTTGGCCAAGCAGTGCAAGGCTGAGGCGGAGAACGCCAAAGTGTCGGTGCGTAATGCCCGTCGCGATGCGTTCGAGTTGCTCAAGAAGCAGGTCAAAGAGGGGCTGCCCGAGGACGCAGAGAAAGACGCAGAGGACAAGGTGCAGAAGTTGCACGACAAGTATGTACGCCAGATAGACGAACTCTACGCAAAGAAGGAGAAAGATATTATGACCGTCTAATCGGTCTTGCTATGCACTATTGTCGGGCTCTCATAGCCCTTATTGTGCTGTGTATGAGTACAATCGTGACAGAGTCGGGGAAAATTATGAATTAGGAATGAAGGGCTTGGTAATCAAATCGACCGGAAGTAGTTATCTTGTTCATTTCTCGGATGGGCAGGAGCAGGAGTGCCATGTCAAGGGCAATTTCCGCATTCGTGGCATCCGTTCCACCAATCCCGTGACAGTGGGCGACTATGTCGAGGTCGAAGCATTGCTGGACGGCACCCATTGGATAGTGGATGTGCACGAGCGCCGCAACTATGTCATTCGCCGCTCGACCAATCTGAGCAAGGAGTCGCATATATTGGCTGCGAATATCGACCAGGCGGTGTTGGTCGTTACAATCAACCATCCCATCACTTCGACCACTTTCATCGACCGTTTCCTTGCCACCTGCGAGGCGTATCGAGTACCTGCGGTGCTGCTATTCAACAAGTTAGACCTCTACTCTGCGGAGGACATGGCAGCGTACGAGAGCTTGCGTGCGCTCTACGAGTCGTTGGACTACACCGTCTATGGCATCCACGCCAAAGGGATAGACGCGGCGGCGTTGGACGCATTGCGCACGAATCTTTTTGCTGGCAAGGTGTCGCTCTTGAGCGGCAATTCGGGCGTGGGTAAATCCACCTTGCTCAACGCTTTGTTGGGGCGTGAGGTGGCGCGTACGGGGGGGATCTCCCATGCGCACAACAAGGGAATGCACACCACGACTTTCTCTGAGATGTACCCGCTGAATCAATTACGAATGAAGAATGAAAAATTAGGAATGGATTCTCTTTCTGATGGTCATTCTTTTTCTTTGAGCGAGACGGAGGACTCAGGCTCTTGGATCATTGACACGCCGGGTATCAAGGGGTTTGGCACCATCGATATGCAACGGGAAGAGATAGGGCATTATTTCCGTGAGATTTTCCGCATTGGTGCGGACTGCCGCTACTCCAACTGTACGCATACAGGCGAGCCGGGCTGTGCGGTCTATCAGGCTGCGTTAGACGGCACAATAGCACCGTCCCGTTTCGAGTCGTATCTGTCTCTACTCGGCGACTGCACCGAAACAAAATACAGGTAACTAAACACTATACAAAGAAGTCTCCCCTACTCTCACGAGAAAGGCTCACTACTCTTACTGACAAATCCCTATACTGTTCAAGAATATACACATTCCCTACCGCACTTGCCTTATGAGGAAATGGTCGAGGTAGCCGCAGTATAAAGTCTTCTGCCGTTTCGTTTGGCGGCATAGCCACCACCTCACAGGCTACATATTGTTGCTTTGCTTGCGCAATCTTCTCGCGAAACTCCGCTTCGGCCATAGTCACTTTGCGCATTGCAGGCGTATGCGTAGCATCCTTTCTTGTGTAGTTTCCATTTAGAAACTACAATTTCACATTATCCTCGCGTTATCTGAATTTGTGAGCGAAGCCTATAGAAAGCAGTTCTCGGAACTGGATTTTGGCTTTCTCGTCCCCGGTATAGATAACCGTGTTGTCGTAGCGGGGGTGCAACATCACACGCGCAGAGAAGAAACGATTGATGATAAAGTCGCAATTCACCTCCAAGTCCAACTCGATCTTCTTATAGTTGCTGTACATATAGAACTTGGTCTCCAACGACACCTCTCGCACGGGTTTCCATACATACTCCACGCGCAACGAACTACCCAGTTCGCTCAGCGTCTTTTTGCCCGACTTCACGCCATAGTCGGTCTGCTTCATATTCACTGTATCGTTGACATGCACCAGTTTGTATGCCAACGGAGAGAACGACAAACTAAGTCCTTTCACCGGTTTATAATCCAAACCAAGCGCCAAATTCAACCGAATAGGCGAGAAAGGTGCCGATTTCTTGTCGTGGGTGTTTGCCTTATAGGTATTAAGCAGTCGTGTTTCGAACTCGGCGGAAAAAGAATAGAACAATTTCGTTCCGACCGCCTTGTAGTTCGCTTTTGAATAGAGGCGGAACAAGTCGTCGGTCGTGTTTACCTTGCGTAGCGAGTCACCGCTCACCGTCGAGCCGCCCATACGCCACTCGCCCGTGTTCTCCCATGTAAACTTATCCGAGTAGTAACCTATCTCCCCCTTGCAGATACTCAATGCCGCAAAACTCGAAGAACCGCCTTGATACCAGTTGGGCGACACATAGTTCTGCGTCAGTTGCAGCATTATCTTTGCCTCTTTTCGCCATGGCGTATGCATATTACGAATGGCACGCATCACCGCATTGCGGTCTTCCTCGGCGTCTTTGATAAGCGAGCGCTCCACAATCAGCACCGGTGGCACATCGTGTATTTCCTCTTGCAGGTTCGCATTCAGTTGCTTGAGCGAATCGAGTTCGATGGAATCGCGGCGTGCCACAGCCAGAAGCGAATCCCGTCGCAACACTTCCGCCACCGTCAGCGTATCACTTGTGCTGTCCACCCTACCCCGCAATTGCTGCGATTGCTGTGCCACAAGCTCCAACAGCAGTTGGTCAAGGTCGGATGTCTTGTCTAAATCTTGCAGGCGAATGGTATCCGTCAGCGTACCCGCATACGAAGAAGCCGTATAGAGCGTATCTTGCGTGGTAGCATTTGCCACCACACATAACCCAACCAGCCCGATTACACCTAACCATTTTTTCATACCCTATCTGCCAAAACTACGCACACAACAAAATTCACACAAATGATACAACAACAAGCGTGCCGCACGATAATACCTGTGCGGCACGCCTGACGGTTCTTTATGGATTACAATGCGCCACCGTTCTCCATGCGTCCGTGGCATTGCTTGTATTTCTTGCCGCTACCACACGGGCATGGATCGTTTGGACGCGGTTTCTTTTCCACATGCACCGGCATCGGACGCTGTGCCTCACGGGTATCACGCCCTGCGGCTGCCGCTTGTCCGCTCTGCTGTGCCGCACGCGCCACGGTGTCTTTCTGCGTACGATAACGCGAGTAGTCCTGACGGCGCTGTTCTGCCGCTTGTTGCACCTGTTGCGGGTCGGCAGTCGGTATCTGCCCACGCAGCAAGATAGCAATCGCACGGCGATTGAGCGCATCGAGCATACGGCTGAAAATACCAAACGACTCTATCTTATATATAAGGAGAGGGTCTTTCTGCTCATACGATGCATTCTGCACACTCTGCTTCAAATCGTCCAACTGGCGCAAATGCTCTTTCCATTCGTCGTCGATGACATAAAGCAGCATTCGTTTTTCGAACTCACGCACCACCTCGCGGCTCTCGCTCTCAGCAGCCTTTTTCAGGTTCACCGCAATGTTGTACACTTTCTTGCCGTCCGTGATAGGAATCAAGATGTTCTCGTACATCTGCCCCTTTTCCTCGAATACCTTTTGGATAACGGGGTTTGCCACCTGCGTCAGTTTGTCCATACGGCGTTTGAATGTATCGAGTGCCGCCTCTGCCAGTTTCTCGCTCAGCACAGCCGCCTTGGTGCTATGGAAAGTCTCCTCATCGAACGGCACTTCCATAGCAAAAGTCTGCATCACCTCTGTCTGCAAGCCTGCATAATCGTTGGCGTCTCGTGCTTCGGTCAAGATACTCTCGGCGGTGTCGTAAATCATATTCGTAATATCCACCCCGATGCGCTCTCCCATAAGGGCATGGCGGCGTTTGGCGTAGATAACATTACGCTGCTGATTCATCACATCGTCGTACTCTATCAGTCGCTTACGGATACCGAAGTTGTTCTCCTCCACCTTTTTCTGCGCACGCTCTATCGAGTTGGAAATCATCGAGTGCTCAATCATCTCGCCCTCCTCGAAGCCCATCTTGTCCATCACAGCGGCAATACGCTCCGAGCCGAACATACGCATCAAGTCGTCCTCAAGGCTGACATAGAATACACTGCTACCCGGATCGCCCTGACGACCGGCACGACCACGCAACTGTCTGTCCACACGGCGGCTCTCATGGCGCTCCGTACCAATGATAGCCAGACCACCGGCGGCTTTCACCTCAGGGGTCAGTTTGATATCCGTACCACGACCCGCCATGTTCGTAGCTATGGTAACCACGCCTGTGCGACCTGCCTCGGCAACCACATTGGCCTCTTGTTGGTGCAACTTGGCGTTCAGTACATTATGCTTGATTTTGCGCAGATTGAGCATACGGCTCAGCAACTCGCTTATCTCGACGCTGGTCGTACCCACCAGTACAGGGCGTCCTTGATTGACCATTGCCACCACTTCGTCGATAACGGCATTGTATTTCTCTCGTTTGGTGCGATAGATACGGTCGTTCATATCCACACGGGCAATCGGCTTGTTGGTCGGAATAACCACTACATCCAGTTTGTAGATATTCCAGAACTCACCTGCTTCCGTCTCGGCAGTACCCGTCATACCCGCCAACTTGTTGTACATACGGAAGTAGTTCTGCAGCGTAATGGTAGCGAAAGTCTGTGTAGCGCCCTCCACCTTCACATTCTCTTTGGCCTCTACGGCTTGGTGAAGTCCATCCGACCAACGGCGTCCTTCCATCACACGCCCCGTCTGCTCATCCACTATCTTCACCTCGTTATTGTCGATGATGTAGTCAACATCTTTCTCGAACAGTGTATAGGCCTTGAGCAACTGGTTAACGGTATGCACACGCTCGGACTTAATACTGTAGTTCGTCATGATGTCGTCCTTGCGCTGCTGTTTCTCTTCTGCCGTCAGCGTGGTGTCGTGCTCCACCTCTGCCATCTCGCTACCCACATCGGGCAGGACAAAGAACTGCGGGTCTTCCGTCGTGCCCGTCAGGGCATCAATACCTTTGTCGGTCAGTTCGATCGTCTTGTTCTTCTCGTCAATAACGAAATAGAGTTCGTCGGTGGCGATATGCATATTCTTCTCATTCTCTTGCAGGTAGAACTCCTCCGTCTTCTGCAAGCGCACCTTGATACCCGGCTCGCTCAGATATTTAATCAGCGCCTTGTTCTTCGGCATACCTTTGAACGAGCGGAACAGAGCCAACTCGCCCGCCTCACGCTCTTTCTCGTCCGTACTGCCCATCTTGGCTTTTGCCTCGGTCAGCAGTTTGGTAGTCAGTGTCGTCTGCGTGCGCACCAGTTGCTCCACACGGTGTTTGTATTCGTCAAACATCTGATCCTCACCCTTCGGTATCGGGCCACTGATAATCAACGGTGTACGCGCATCATCTATCAACACAGAGTCCACCTCGTCCACAATGGCGTAGTTATGCCCACGCTGCACCAAATCGAGCGGCGATGTCGCCATGTTGTCACGCAAGTAGTCAAAACCGAACTCGTTGTTCGTACCGAAAGTAATATCGCAGGCATAAGCACGGCGGCGTTCATCGCTGTTGGGGCGGTACTTGTCGATACAATCCACCGTCAAGCCATGGAACATATAGAGCGGCCCCATCCACTCCGAGTCACGCTTAGCGAGGTAGTCATTCACCGTCACAACATGCACACCCTCGTGTGTCAGCGCATTGAGGAATACAGGCAGTGTCGCCACCAGTGTCTTACCCTCACCGGTTGCCATCTCGGCTATCTTACCTTGGTGGAGTACAACGCCACCTATCAACTGTACATCATAGTGCACCATATCCCATTTCACCTCGTTGCCCCCGGCTGTCCATGTGTTATGGTAGATAGCCTTGTCGCCGTCAATTTCCACGAAATCATAGCGGCTGTCTGCAGCCAGGTTCTTATCTTGCTCCGTAGCAGTAACCACAATCGTCTCGCTCTCCGCAAAGCGGCGAGCCGTTGATTTCACTATCGCAAACGCTTCCGGCAGCACTTCGTTGAGCACCGTCTGATAGTCGTCTTTTATCTCTTTCTCCAGTTTGTCTATCTCCGCATAGACTTTCTCGCGTTTGTCTATTTCGAGCGGCTCAATGCTTGCCCGCAAATCGGCTATGCGCTGCTTCTTGTCGGCAACGAATGCACTAATCTTTGCCATGAGGGCGGCACTACGCACACGCAGGTCATCGTTGCTGAGCGTATCAATATCCGCATAAGCGGCTTTGATTTTCTCCACATACGGCATAATCGCTCGCATATCTTTCTGCGATTTATTGCCGAATAATTTGGTAATCAATTGAATAAAGTTCATTCCCCGTATAATTTGTAATGTTTAATTTTGAATTTGTAATTGCGCCTCGCACAATAAGCGTACAAAGGTAGTATTTTTTTTTGACATACACAAAAGGGAAAGCAATTGAGAATTTGGCATGGTGGCTACACATTTCTTTTTTGTTGGCATAAAATTTGACAAGATAGGAGCATGCGAAATTACACATTACACATAAAAATATACCTATTAATCCTTGCTTTGTGCGTTGTGCATTGCGCATCTGCGCAAGTACTATACGAGGTGAGCGGAAACGGCTGCCGTGCAAAATCATACATATTGGCTACCAACCGGCTGGTGGATATGTCTTTTATCGACACCATTCCCAATGCCTTTGCATGCTTTGCCCAATGTGAGAAGGTAATCACCGAGTTCGCCATGCAGGACTACGAAGCCCTCGCCGCTCTCCGCACGGCTGCGCTATTACCAGACTCCGTCAAGCTGACGAATTTCTACACAGACGAGGAGTATCAATATATAGACAACGCCCTGCGAGTGAACCTATGCATGGGATTGGACAAACTCTGCCGAATGAAGCCCGCCTACCTCACGGAGATGGTGCGTGCCGAACTCTTCAAGCAATGGCTGCACTACGATGAGCAACGAACGATGGAGAGTTTCTTTGAAGCAGTGGCGCAAGAGAAAGGGATGCCCGTCTATGGGTTGGACGACATAGGCGAGACAATGTATATGCTCTTCGACCGCGAGCCGTTCGACTGGCAATGCCGCGAACTGAAAAAGGTAATAGAATATCCCGAACGGGAAGTGAACCAAGAGCGCACCATTCGGGCGATGTACTTGGACGGACGCCTGTCTGACATTGCCTACCAGGTAGTAAGCCCCGACAACCAGACCAGCCTGTCTTTCTCCGACTATCAGGTCTATGCACAGCGTAACCGACAATGGACGAAGCGATTGGCTCCCTACCTGCGCGATGGGCATTGTTTCATTACACTCAATGCCATCTACCTCGGCGGGGAGAAAGGGCTGCTCGCTTGTCTTCGCGAAGCAGGCTACCGTGTCCGCCCCGTGAACCGAAAATTCAGATTTTGAAATCGTGTTTGTTTGACTGCGCTGCGTGACTATATTTTAGAACCGACATCGTTGCTTGGCTCTGAGTCCACACAACTGCGAACATAGTCGTCAGGCAGTTGCCTCGCCCACTCATCCAACGAGGACGAAGCGATCCCTGCCCGCATACATATCGTATTGCGGCGGTTCCATATCGTGCGTTGCGTCTTACTAAGCACAAACGCAATATCGCTATTACTCATTCCCAACACAACCAAAATAATATACTGAATATCACTATCCGAGAGAGCAGGATAGCGTGCTTGCACATAAGGAATAAAGTCGCCGTACACCAAACGAAACTCTATCAAAAAAGCCTGCCAATTGTCGTCCGAGACAAACAGATAGCGGTCAACATACGCCTGCAACCACGCCGGAACACCTTTCTCTAACATCGGCATCGACTGCTTGATATGTTTCGCCAACTCGATACGCTCCGATAGTGTCCGATGAAGATATAGGCTTTTCGCTTCTAACACTTCATTGCGCTGCGTAAGTTGTGATTGTGCTAACTTCGCCTGCAGGCGAAGACGTTCACTCTCCTGCTCCAAACGCAAGCATTCTTGCTCATGGAGAGCGTTTGTCATTGCTTGCTCCTGTTGCAATTGTTTTGCCCTGTTGTGTTGTATCTGTATTAGACTGATTGTCCACAGACAGACAATGAACAACAAAACAGAACCAAATCCGAATATCGCACCTTTACGCTGCTGCCAAATAGTACACAGTGGCGCTTTCTCCTGCTCCCTATCGAGATAGCAAACGCTGTCTGCATCTGCCAAAATAAGGTTTTCTCCGCACATAGCGACAGGGATATTCTGGCACTGTGCTGTTCTACACGACACTGATATACAAACAATTACAAGTAAGCACGCCCACCTATGCATAAGGTAGTAAGAAATAATTTTATGAGTTACAGAATGTAGAAAAATGCACATTGATAATCAATATGTTATAAAGAGTATTCGATATATCTTACACGAGGGTAGTAAGTTCCGGTAAGTACCATCATTTGGAGGTATGAGCAAAAAGAACTACCTTTGTGGCGACAAAAGTATAAAGAAAATAGCAAATATGCAAATTCAAATCACTTACAAGAATAGAAAGGAAAATTTGTAAAGGCAGAAAGGTTGAATTATACCCCTTTTAGATAACAACATAACAACACATCAAATTACCATAAGTTTAACTACAAAAAACAAATTATAATGAGAAAAAACTTTATTGCCATTGTGCTCAGTTGCTTATTAGTAGCCTGTTCCTCCACTAACATCATTAACAACGATGTAAAAACTAGAGAGACCTGTTCTGCGGAAGCAGAAGCAGTCGAAACCCCAGAAGATGCGTTAATAGAAGTTGCAAATGTGGGCTTTGAACATATGTTGATGCGTTGGCGGGGGTAGGTATCTCCTCAACAGGGGTCGGTGTTACCCTATCTGGTGTAGCAGGTGCAGTTGCATCATTCCTCTTTGCAGAAATTACGGACTTTGCACTGATGTAATAACCACAACTTATACACAACCATATGGAAATGATTCAATCAACTAGTCTTAAAACAAGTATTAAGAGTGGGCTCTCATTAATTGCCTTTTGCTGTTACGCCTATCTCGTATTAGACGGCAATACAGACACATTCTTTCATTATGTTACCCTTGCTTACGCACTGACTGCTCTTTTGGTTCTTCTCCCTGTCATATGGCAAAAAGCTCAATTGCAATGGCGCATTCGTTTTCCTTTGTTCTGCACATTATTCTGTATCTCATGGGCTATTGCGTTTGCAATGACATTGTTATCAACGAATATCTTAGGCCATTGGGGACAATGGACTATGCTTCTTATTGCCTATCTTTTAGTCATTCTATTGTGTTTTGGTTACAAATACAAAGACTAAATGCGACAAGCATAACACGATAACCAGAAAACTTTCCCCAATAGACAAGAGACTGCCTAACAAATTCTGTTGGACAGTCTCTTATTGTCACCAAAGTATATTGACATTACCGTTTTCTACTCTACTACACTTTCTGCAGTGAGGCAATCGTCTGCTGAGTGGATTTCAGAGGAAGAGAGAGAGGACTCCGTATCGACTTCTTCCATTTCGAGTGTTCCCTCGTGCGCCTTATGGTCGTGTATATGTCCAAGTACAAAGAGCAATACGCAATTCACGAAGAAATAAGCGGCAGCCAATATCCACAACGAGATATACTCTTTGCTTGTCTGCTCCAAAGTGGCTCCCATCGAATTGATATGAATAAAGCCATGTGCACCCCATGTATAGGGGAATATATAACTCAAATAACGCCATGCCTTAGGCAACATCTGTTGTGGCCACGACACACCTGCGATGAACAGGAATATCAGCGTCGATGAGATGAGCAGCACCATACCACTCTCACGATTGCGTATAAAAACAGAGACCGACATAGAGAAGTAAATAGTTGCTAACAAGAACGGCACATAGAACTTCATAATATCTATTGGACTGCCGATATGCGGCAAACCGAACAGGCGTGGAATAAGCAACAAATCGATTGCACCCAACGCCATATAGATGACGAAATACGCCATACTACGCCCTATCGTAATACGGAACACACTCGCTGAACGGCGTGTACCCGGCAGCAAGAACAACTGACGGTTCTCGTCACGCGCCGTACCTCCCAACATACAGATACCGAAAAACAGCGTCTGATGGAGGATTAGCATCAGCACTGCCGGGATAAGAAACGAAGCATATCCACCCGACGGACAGAACAATGCCGTCTCAGTATAAGGTGCATCCTGCACCAATGACCAAGCGAACTCCGTATTATACCCCATTGCCTCATAACGGTCTATCTGCACATTGCGCATACTCTCGAGCATAACTTGGTTACAACTCAAATAGACCGCCTTCATATAGAGGAAAGAGGACATATCGCAATAGAGCGAGATATGCGCCTGCTCCAACCCCGAATTGAGCGCAGTGGCATAATCAGATGGGAAATAGATAATACCATGTACCTTCTGGTCACGCATTAGAGTCTCTGCCTCCTGCATTGAGGTACAACTATAGGCTATCGTAATATCCGGGCAGGCATTCCACTTGTGCAAGAAAGCACGACTCTCGGGCGAACAAC
The DNA here is from genome assembly GCA_963622445.1 of Bacteroidaceae bacterium. Lineage (GTDB taxonomy): Bacteria > Bacteroidota > Bacteroidia > Bacteroidales > Paludibacteraceae > Colicola. The sequence goes on along the minus strand of CAVFHY010000016.1, from coordinate 6,375 downwards.
TCAGGTCAACTACCGCCACCGGCACATTCTCTACATTATCCTTCCAATATATGCAATTGTACAATATCGGATAGGCAATACCAGCGAGAAGAAAGATAACCAATACACCCGGGTCACGAAAGACACGACGGAGTTCTTCTACGAATACCCAGCCCGCCTCTTTGGTCTTAAGCCATTGTGTATATAGAAAACGAAAAGTCTTCATGAGCCTCAATTAATAATTAATAGTCAATATGCAAGGGTGATTATTACCTTTTGGATATTCTTGTTGTTCCGCTATTTTTTCGTTGAGAGACGGAATGGAATACCGTCTCTACTATACTGCATTGATACATCTCCTCGGTCATTATACATTTATTGGTATTAAGCATCGCTTATTTCAGTGGGAAATTCTGGTAAAGCATGGCTTTATAGAGACGCGGGGAGACAATGAGTGGCATAATAAAGAATGCACACAGCCCCAAACAAAGCGGTATGGAATTTTGAATAGGTGCCGCCAACAATGCTTCATTTACATAAATACGATAGTAATACCGCAACGGAACAAGATAGGTCCATGCTTGAATGGCCGGAAGCATATTCATCACCGGATAGGTAAAGCCCGAAAGCGAGAAACCCAACATACCATAAAGAGCACCGATGGATACTGCGTCACGAAGCGTCGGCAGCGTACCAATAATACAGATTGCCATCGACTCCATTGCGAATATGAACAGCAACTTAGAGAACATCAAGCCTGTGAACGACCCATTGACAGGGAAGTGCATGAACTTAAAGAGTATCACATCGCACCCTATTCCCAACACAATATAGATAATGGTATAAGGTATGAGTTTGCCTATCATAGCAATGGTATAGTTGCCTCCCGCCGCACGCAACCACTCGTGGCAAGTGCGACACTTGAGTTCAAAACCGATAGCAAAGATGGTAAGCATCAACACGATGAGCCCCAAGATACCAGGCAGAATAGTCGATACCAAATAAACCGCATAGTTGCTCCACGGATTGGCTATCATGTGCGCCTCGATAGTGATAGGCTGGATACGCTTCATTATCAAGCCATCCGGCAACCCTTTCTTGCGCAGTACTTCTCGTTGGAAAGCACCAGAAGTGAGATTACACATCGTAAGCAACTGCTTATATGCCGTCGAGGCACCCACGGTATAGGCATTGTTGGTATAGAACTCCAACTGCGGGCGCTTAAACGCCACAAGGTCGGAATAGAAATGGTCGGGAATGACCAATATACCATAGACCTCGCCTCGCTGCATTGCCTCACGCGCCTCACGATACTCGCAAGTAACCAACACGATATCAACCGCCGAAGTGGATTGCATCTCATGGCACAGACGGCGCGAGATACTCGTATGATCGGAATCGACAACGGCTACCGGTATCTTTTCGGGAGAACCGGCTCGCATAATCGAGAGGAAGAAGAATGTGCATAGTATCATTACCCCTACCGAAGCAAAGATGTAGAGCGGACGCACAAACATTCGCTTCAACTCTCGTCGAATGACACGCCATATAGAAGAAAAAAAGATACGCAATGGGTCCTAATTAAGAATTATGAATTTAGAAATACTATGCACGGTCTCTACACTTGATAGCGTTGTACATTATCGTCAGTGTGTAACACGCCACAATTGTGCATTGTGATTATCTCACAACTATTGCCGTCATACCCGGGCGAAGGTTCGGAATGGTATTCAGCGGCTTTGCTTTGACATCAAAAGTGCGGACATCATACTTGCCGTTTGCCTGCGTGCTACGCCAGGTTGCATACGAACCCATCGCCTTGATATAGGTAACTGCCACCTCGTGCAGGTCGTCACCCAACGCAGGAATACGCACTTGGAGATGTGTACCCGGAGTAATGCCTTGGAGCATATCCTCACGGATAGCAAAAGTAAACCACATATCGTTGAGGTCAACAATCGCCATGACTGGACTACCCTGCCCTACGAGTTCACCCGTCTTGGGAAAACGCTCCGATACCTCGCCATCGATAGGCGAAGTAAGATAGCGTTCGGCACGCGCTATCTCAACCTCCTTAATCATACCGTCCACACGAGCAACCTGTGCCGCAGCAGCAGCCTTGTCCTCCGAGCGGGCACCTGCCAACGCCATATCATACTGACTCTTGGCTGCCTTGACTGTAGCGGTAGCGGCTTTGTATTGTGCCTCCACCTCATCGCGTTTCTGCTCGGACACCACACCTTTTTCAAATAGCCGTTGCACACGCTCATAACTTTTGCGATATATTTCTTCGCCTGCAATGGCTTTCTGCCAAAGTTCGTACGCACCCGTAATCTGCTCACGCTGTGCACCATTCTGCGCTTTCTCGCTGATAGCCTCTGCAGCAGCACGCGCTGCCATGGCTTGCTCTAACTTGGCTTCTACCTCCGGCGAGTTGATCACCACCAAGGTGTCGCCTTTCTTTACTTGGTCGCCCTCTTCGGCGAGATACATCTCAATACGACCAGGCACCTTACCCGACACACGATATTCAGTGGCTTCTGCCTCACCCGAGATGACTTCCTCTTCGGGCTTAAGCGCAAACACACCTACCAAAGCTACTATGACAACGACAATCAACATCGCTGCCAAACCGAGCATTAAACTACCTTTCTTTTCTTTTTGCATTGTAGTATTCTTGTTTTTCCAGAGATTCTATGAATTCTAGGAATTCTAGAGATTCTAGATTGTTAGTATCTTAGAGTGGAAGTATATTTTTTGAAGTAGGTCTCACAGACTTGTGCCTCGACATCGGCGTCTATCTTATCGCTCGAAGCAGAGAGCCATGCTGTCTGTGCCTGCATAAGATCGGTGGCTGTAGCCATACCCGCTTGGAAAGACTCATCGGCAAAGCGAAGTACCTCCTCGGCATTCTTGACACCCAACTCGGTCATCACCACTTTCTGGTTTGCCTCCAATACTTTTTGGTTTGCCTGTGTGATTTGGAGTTCAAGCATCTCGCGTGCATCCTGTGTTTTGAGCGCTACGGCTTTGGCCTGGTGTTTAGCAGCTTTCAAGCGCAGGATGTCGTCTGCATGGGCAATAGGGATATTGACCACGACCCCAACAGAGAAGAAACCATGCCCTTTCCAATCGGTGCTGAAACCATTCTCTACATTCGGATTGGTGTAGATATAGTTCGCCGAAGCCACGATATTCGGCTGCAGACCGGCTGCCATAATCTTGGCATTGGACTCCGCCACCTTCTGCGCCTGCTCGAGCAAGCGAATCTCGGAACGGGACTCGATAATATCCGAATAGTCGGCAATGGTATCATGCAACACCACCTCGCCCACATGGGAGTCATCCAACAAGATGTCCTCATCGAGAGGGAAACCGCAAATCTGACAGAGTGCCATCTTACTCAGTACCAGTCCGTTCTCGGCTTGGAGTTTCTTCAATTCCGCCTCACCGCGTTTCTGTTTTACTTTCAGAAGGTCGGACTGCGTAGCCATACCCTCTTCGGTAAGAATGGTTACATTGTTCTCAAGCGTTACAAGTAAGTTGTAGTAGGTGGTAGCCAACTCCAACTTCTTCTGCACAGAGATAACCCGCCAATAGGCCTCATCGACCTTGACGATAATGTCGTCTTTCTTGCTGTCGGCTTCGATATGGGTAGCCTCTTCGGTGGCTTTGGCAATACGGTAGAGTTCACGCAAGCGCCCACCGACATAGATAGGCTGCGTAACACCGACTTGCCCCACAAAGAGGTGCGTCATATCGAGGTTGAGTGCGTCATAGAGTTGTTGATAAGCATCAGCAAGTGCCTGCCCCGTCTCGTTCTGCAACGCAAGCACCCTTTTCCCCACTTCAGGCAACTGGGCAGTCTGTTGGCTCAGTTGGTTCATCGCCGAGCCCTCACTCCACTGCCACGAAGCACTACCGTCCTTGCCGATAGTGGCTGTACCCATGGAGAAGTCCATTTGGTTAGCCAGCAGCACGGCATGCCGAGAGTTCCAAGTATAGCCTGCATTGGCCGTAATTTTGGGGAACATGGCAGCCAAAGCGGCTTGTTTGTTAAGGTCGGCTGCTGCACGCAATTCGTCATTCACCTGTGTAGAGGTGGCTTGGAGCGCAAAGGCACGACAATCGTCGAGCGTCAGCATACGCTGCACATCAGCATACCCCCCCGTAGCGATAAGCAACAGACCTATATATGCGAATGTTCGTTTCATATTAGTTCTTCTTGCAGAGCATCTCAATATCGGTACCCTTGATAGTGTGCTGCGCGTTGGTCTGCGACTGACCCTCGTAGGTCAGTAAGAAAATAATGTTGTTCTCATAGGTCTTACCCGTACCCGATACGGTAATATCAAACACCTCAGTCTTCGTCACGGTATAGGTATAGATACTATCCCGTGTGAGATCACCGATGACAGGAATACGAATAGTATCCTTATACTCCGTATCCACAGGCAATTCCAATGTACGAGCAAACGAATTGAATGACAAATCCTTACCCGACAACACACCCTCGGTATGACTGACATCGCCGTTGAGAGGGTCAAAAGTAAGCAGTACCTTGTCGCCGTCCTTAAGGCTGACAAGCTCGAACGAACCCGTCTCGTTGGTCAGATTGACAACAGTCGAAACAGTGGCATTCGGATTGGATTCATCAGGCACACTGAGCGTTACCTTACCCGTAGTCTTAAAACGATAGCCGCCCTTGGCATTGCGTACATCGGCAGTATCTTCGCACGATGCCAACACCAGGCAAAGCACTGCCAGTAAAACAAATTGCTTTTTCATATCTCTTTTGTATAATTTATTCCACACCAAAAGACACCTCTGCTTACACGCTGTACATCCAATTTACCAACACATTTGCCTGCACAACGGAGAGGTTGCCTTTTCGAAAATAACCATTATTGATATACAAAATGTTTGCCAAAGTACGCCTGTGCCATTGTCCATCTTTCCTTTATAATAATCCAATATACGAAAATACGCATTTTTTCTATACTTTTTCTTGCGCATTCTTGTGGGAAATTCCGATATTTTATGTACCTTTGCAGTCATTTCACCACATAGTGCCCGTTGGGCATCCCGTGAAGGACGATATATTGGAGAATGTATAGAAGTCCCCCATATAGTCCAATTTGAACACTAACAGACCTATTTGTATGGCACTCGAAGCAAACGGAATCTTTCTAACCAGTTCGGCAGACGAACTACCCCAAAACCAAAATTACTATCTCGGCGACAGTGTTACCCTCGTATATTGCATAGAAGGTAGTATGAAAATTGGTATCAACGAGAGCGAAATAAATGTATTGCCAGAGCATATTCTCTGCGTGCTACCAAACACCTACTGCGGACGCACCATACCCTCGCCGGATTTCAAATTCATTTTGCTGCGCGTAAAAGCAGAACTCTTCCAGCAGATACTACTTGACAATTTCCACATCGAGCCACACTGGTGGGAGAAGCAACAGATAATGGAAGCTAGCCCTTGTATCCGCCTCTATCCCTACTACCAAGACTTGCTCAAGACCTATCATCACCTGTTGGAATTGTGTCTGCAAGACTCCACTCGCAATCTCTATCGCACCACGATAACACACAGTATTATACGGGCAATCATTATGGAGTTGCTCAACTATATGGACACCGCACTCGACTTCTCGAACAAAAGCGGAGCAAGAGAGAATGTGCGCCAGACCGATTACACTTTCCGCCGTTTCCTCAATCTGCTGCACCAGAACCCAAACAAGCGGGAGGTACAATGGTACGCTGAACAGATGGACATCACGCCCAAATACCTCTCGGAGATATGCAAGAGCCGTAGCGGCAAATCGACATCGGAATGGATAGCCGAGATAACACTGACAGACATCAAGCAACGCCTGCTGCACACTCCGGACAGCATCAAGACGATAGCTCTCAAATTAGATTTCCCGAATAGCAGTTTCTTCTGCCAATATGTCCGCAAACACACGGGTATGAGCCCATTGGAAATACGCCGCAAACACTCCATGCCCACCACACCCGTTAATAGCGCTTCAGGCTCCACGAACGAATAGCCATTGCCACCTGCTCCTAAAAAAAGCAAGATATCGCTGTACGCACTACTGGCTACCTCTCTTTCGCCCGACAAAGAATTACACTTCCGAGTCGGGCGAACTCTTTTCTATGGCAAATAAGGAATTTGTAAATGTAGTTTCCATTTAGAAACGCAATTTTTCAGTACTCAAAAATCAATCTCCCTGTAAAGGATACTGGAACGGGGGGGGGGCGAGAGAGAGAGCTTCCAAGGAAAAATGCAACACAAAAAGTGGAAGGGAACGCGAATGTTCCTCCGCTCAAAGTATGCGAACAGAAAATGGAACCTATTTTGTGGGAATATGGGTGCTTCAA
>CAVFHY010000015.1:0-31995 GCA_963622445.1 Bacteroidaceae bacterium | reverse complement strand
TCTAAGCAGGAGCGGCAGAGGCAGTCGGTGTAGTTAGCTGCTATGTAGGCTCTGGCGGCGGGAGATAAGTGTACGCCTACACATTGGCAGTAGATATCGTGAGTGCAGACAAACGCCTCTCCACACCGAGGACAAATCAAATGACGAGGTTCCATATATAACGATTTTACGATACTATTTCGTCCTACTACTCTTCCCACTTTGTGCCGAGGAGCGTGTAATAGGCATCGTCGCGGATAATTAGGATCTGCCCGTTACGAAGGACTTTCCGTGCGGCTTTTGTCGGAGTTGGTTCGGTAGTGGTAGGCTCTATATCCGTAGAGCTATTGCAGGAACAACCATTGCGAAGGCTATCGGGGAGTTGCAGATAGTCTTCGTCGTAGGTGTTTTTGAGCATGGAAAGTACTACTCGTTGTCCTTTTCGATTACCCCAGATATACTCGACTAGGCACGGGTATTCAATAAAGGGATTGCGGTTGTGCTGGAAATCGCTCACTGCGTCCATACGGTCGAGCTCTTTTTGCGATACGGGGTCTTGTCGGTGCCACTGCAGTAGTACCTGTATCTCCCAATCTCGAAACTCCAAATACGAGTCGTTGCGCATGGCAAACTTGCTCCCCACATCCTTATTATCTAACCGCCAGCCTTTGTACTTGCTGCATACGGGGTCGGGATTACCGTCGATGTCGTGCCCATAGCAGGTAGCCATATAGAAGTAAGCACGGGCAAAGTCGCCCTTGTATTCGTCTTTGGGTTCAAACACCCAGAATGTCTCTCCCTCGTAGGTGGCTTTGCCAACCCTTAGCGAACCCGTTGCAGACTGGTCTTTGATGTTGGATGTCGGCACACCAAGTGGGTAGTTGCTGCGTGAAGAGTTGGCTGTGCTGTTAGACGGGTTAAGGTGGTAGCAGTCTTTATACGCATCGTTCTCTGTACCTCCCCACCACGATTTGGCAAAGGAATGCTCTATGTTGCAGCCACTTACAACGGCACCGACGCTTGTGAATTTCTTCCAACTGTCGCAGTACATATCCATACAATAGCCGCTTTCATCTTTGTCGGAATAGTAGAATACGCCCCAGGTAGTATTCTGACTACCATTTCCATAAGGTATTGCTGTATGGTTGCGGATAATCGTTTTGAGCGTGGCTTTTAGCACGGAGTCTTGTTTTCCCTCGATGCTGTTATAGTAGCCCGTAGGCATAGTCTCTGCCGATAGGAGCAACGGGCAAAGTAGGAATAGAAAAGCAGAAAGGCGTTTCACTTTGTATTTAGTGATTTGTAGTGTGTAATTTGTACTTGTGTAAATGATAGGTCATTTGATTTGTCCGCGTCGTGTGGAGGCGTATGCGTAGAAATTGGCTTACTTAAGGCGCAAATACCCTACCCCGAAGCGTTCTACCGCAGCACGCTCTAATTCCTCGCGAACAGATGGGTCGGCTATGCTGATAAGTGCCTTCGCACGCTCCGCCAACGGCAAATTGCGCAGATAGACTATGCCGTGCTCGGTGGCAATATACTGGGCTTGGAAACGAGTGGTTACCACTCCTGCGCCGGGCGTAAGATGTGCGACGATCTTTGATTTGCCCTTTATGGGGGTGCCTTGTGCGTCTTTGGCTTTTGTCATACTCGGAAGGGCGATAAAGCATTTTCCTCCCTCTGACAATGCTGCACCATACATAAAGTCGTGCTGTCCGCCCACACCGGAGATAATCGTATCACCAATCGAGTCGGCACATATTTGCCCCGTGAGGTCTATCTCAACCGCCGAATTGATAGCCATGGCTCGTGGGTTTTGGCGGATGATTTGTGGGTCGTTCGTCCATGCCACATCGCGTATTACAAAGTCCGGGTTACCATCGATATAGTCGTATAGGTGGCGAGACCCCAAGACAAGACTGCCTACAGACTTACCGGGCAGCACTTTTTTGAGCGAGTTGTCTATCACGCCCTTCTCTATCAGCGGCAAGACACCATCCGTTATCGCCTCGGTGTGCAATCCAAGATGTTGGTGATGGCGCAAAGCGTTGATGACGGCATTGGGGATCCCCCCTACCCCAATCTGCAGCGTGGCTCCGTCGGGTATCTCGGCGGCAATATAGTTGCCTATTCGCGTCTCTATCTCGTTGGGCGTGGCGGTTGGCACTTCTACCAACGGTTCATCGCCACGGCACATCGCCGTGATTTGACTCACATGGATGACAGGGTCGCCATAGGTGCGTGGCATATACTTATTGACTTGTGCAATGATGGTCTTGGCACACTCCTGTCCCGAGAAAACAATATCTGCCGATATGCCAAACGAGCAATAGCCGTCGTCGTCGGGTTCGCTCACATTCAGAAACGCCACATCTACAGGTACTTGCCCGCTTCGGAAAAGGAAAGGCACTTCGCCCAAAAAGGCCGGAATGGTGTCCGCCACGCCTTCGCGCATCGCACGCCGGAGGTTGTTGGGTACAAAGATATTCAGTGCACGGAATGAGTCCATAAGTTCGCGCTTGGCATAAGGAGCATCCTCGGGATGGACGCCAAAGCCCGAAATGATTTTCACATCGCGTAGCTCCGCCGCACGCGCTGTAAGCGCACGTAACAGCACCATTGGTATGGAAGTAGAGCCCTGCACCACAACAGTATCGCCACTCTTGACGAGCCGCACTGCTTCTTTGGGTGTAAGATAATGGTAGGTGTTCATGGATTATATGGTCGGTATATATATATATGTTTTCGCATGGGGATTCCATTGGCATCGTAGAAAACCGCCGCAAAGTTACGCTTTTTTCTCCACTCCCGCAAATCCGCAATCCACAGCCCCCGAATTCCTAATTCCTAATTCATAATTTGCAATGTTCTTGCCTATCTCTTCGAAAAACAGTACCTTTGCAGAGAAAATACGCAATCAATAACACAGTACAAATTGATTCCTACTGTTCCCTATATCCACTCTCGTTTCGACGAGTACAACCATCTCTATTTCAATGGTTCGTTGCCGCCGTTGCCTATGCGGTTGAGCAACGCCAAAGGTTACCTGGGGCGGGTTTCTTTTAAGCGCGTGCTGCAACCAGACGGCACACGCCGCAATACAGACTTCGTGCTGCATATAAATGCCCGTGTCGATTTGCCCGAAGAGGTGGTAGAAGACACCATTCTCCACGAGATGATTCACTACTACATCGGCTATCACCAACTCCGCGACACTTCGCCGCATGGGGAACTGTTTCGTGCGCATACCGAGCGGATTAACCGTATGGGCAATCGCCATATTGGCATCTCCACACGCCTCTCGAAAGAGCAACAACGGCAGATAACCGCTGTGGCAAAGCCTCATGTCGTAGCGGTGGCACACTTCTGCGACGGGCGTATCGGGCTGAAAGTTGTACCCAGACAAGTGGATACGATTCTGCATTTCCACCGCCAAGCCTTGCGCTGTTTCCCTATCGACGACATACAGTGGTACTACACGAAAGACGAGTACTTCTCCCAGTACCCGTCTTCCGATAAACTGCGCTTGTATCTGATAACCGACAGCGAAGCGTTGCGCTGCGCATTGGCTAAATCACGCCGTATAACGCCAGTAGCCAACGGATTGCAGTGGGAGACTAATTCAGGTAATAACCTATTGTGGTAACGACACGGATGTGCTTTACCCACGGTTGGTAGTTGTCGCTCTCTATAGAGAATTGCCCTTGGCTGGCATTGCGGATGCTGCCGAGCGAACAGTTGGCATCGTCGGCAAATTTCTGCGCCACGGTACGGGCGTTCTTTGTTGCCTCCTCTATCATCGAGGGCTTGAGTTCCGTCAGTCCGTTGAACTGATAGTCCACATTCCAATCTTGCGTATTGACAATGATACCCTTGCTGAGCAACTCGCTGGGGCAACCTTGGCTGTTGATAACACGCGCCACATCCTTGGTGCTGACTACCATCGTCGTGCTGACCGTGTAGCGCTTGTCCGGTTGGCGATTGCCGTAATAGTTCGCCCAGTTGTCGTCCACCGTGGTGTTGCCACGGCGCAGGTCTTCTGCCGCAAAACCTTTGCTGACAAGAAATTGCTTGATTGTCTCGGTTGTGGCATTGAGTTCCGAGTATGCGGTCGTTAAATCGTTGGTTTGCAGTGTATAAGTAAGCGGCCATACCACATAGTCCGCCTGCACATCGCGGGTCGAAAGCCCCTTCACCACCACGGCACGGTCTTTCGATGCATACTTACTGAAACCCAAGAAAATGAACAGCCCTGCCAGAGCCAATCCACACGCTACTACACAAGCAGCCCAAAGATTATTTTTCATTGTATTGTATTTTAGTTGTCAGGATAATCGCCCTTGCAGCAGGCGTTCTCTCTGCATAAAGAGCAAAAAGTGTGCCATACAAAAGGTGTTTTGGCATATTGCATAATCCACGAAAAACGACTACCTTTGCACCCCGAAAACGAAATAAAACGATTGCTTATGCGACTGATACACAACCCTTGGCTGGGCATGGACGGCTACAATTGCTATGGCTGCTGTCCCACAAACCCGCTCGGTACACACCTCTCTTTCTACGAAGACGGCGACGATATAGTCAGCGTCTGGCGTCCTACGCAGAACCACCAATCATGGATAAACACGCTCCACGGTGGCATTCAAGCCGTTTTGTTGGACGAAATCTGCGGTTGGGTGGTATTCCAAAAACTGCAGACAGCGGGCGTAACGGCGAAGATGGAAACACACTACCACAAACCCGTCTCGACGCAGCAGCCATACATTGTGCTGCGCGGGCGTATCAAGGAGATACGCCGTAATGTAGCGTATGTGGTTGGCGAGATTTGGAGTGCGGACAAGGAGTTGCTCTGCGAGTGCGTCTGCACTTATTTCACTTTCCCGCAAGAGAAAGCCAAAGAGGAGATGTACTATGTCGCCCCCACACTCGACAACACCGACACCCCACTCGCCGACCTGACGAAATAAAACAATAGACAAATGCAAAGAAGGCTGCCTACGATGGATAGACAGCCTTCTTTTGTATGGTAATGATTTCCCCCGCTTACTTGTTGCTCACGATGTTGCGTATCGACTTGCCCACATTGATAAGGTGGTCGGCAATACGCTCCGAGTCGCTTGCAAACTCCAAATACTCAGCACCTACCACCGGTGTGTATTCGTCGCGCGACAGTCGCTCCACATTCTTGTCAGCCATCTTGTCGGTCAGCGTATCTACCAGGTCCTCCATCTTGTTCGCATCGTTCAGTGCGTCCATGCTCACCTCCATATACGCTTTCATTACATGTTGATAGACCGAGAACACACCCTCACGCACTTCCTCTATCTCCTCTTTTATCTGTTCCGAGAAACTGACTTTGTGGTCACGCAACACCTCGGCATATTCGATGATGTTCGTTGCGTAGTCCCCCACTCGCTCGAGGTCACCAATACAGCGTATCATCGACGACAAGAACTTGTGGTCCACCTCGTTGAGCGGTTTCGAGTTCAGCCGCACCACATATTGTATCAGATAGTTGTTCAGGTAGTTCAACTGTGCCTCGTTGCGGTCGAACTCGTCTTTCTGCCGAAAGTCGAGCGACGAAATCATATACACTGCAATGTCGTAGTTGTGCATTGCCACCGCTGCCATGTGCTCTATCTCCAGTTTCACCTGTCGCACGGCAATGATAGGCGTGCGCATCATCTTGTCGTCCACAAAGTAGAAATGTGGCTTCGCTGCCTGTCCTTCTTCTTCGGTCAGTTTGTCCGGTATCATCCAGCACACCGTCTTCACCAGCAGGTTTGTCAGCGGAAGAATGATAATCACCGTCGTACAGTTGAATATCGTATGGAACATCGCCAATTGCAATTGCGGTGCCGACGGGAACATACGCTCAAAGATAATTCCGAAGTTCAATGTTCCGCTCGTGACAAGATACATTACCCCGGCGGCAATCATAAATACAACCACACCGAAGCAGTTGAATATCAAATGCATCAACGCTGTTCGCTTGGCATTTTTGCCGCTCGTCATACCCGCAATGATTGCCACCACGCACGAGCCGATGTTCGAACCAAGCGTCAGGTAGATACCTTGGTTCAGCGAGATAAGCCCCGTCACCACCATCGTTATCGCCACCGAGGTCATCACTGACGACGACTGAATAATGGCGGTAAATATAGCACCTATCAGCACCAGCAGTATCGGATTGCTGATAGAGGCAAGGAATATCTTCACAGCATCCATCTCTGCAAACACGCCCATCGAGTCCGACATCATACTCAGTCCGACAAACAGCATACCGAATCCTGTCAGTATCCCGCCGATGGTTTTCCACATATCCTTTTTGCTGAATAGCGACATAAAAGCCCCCACACCGGCAAATGCAGCAAAAATAGCCGTTGTGGACAATCCCCCCTCCGACGACAGACCGAGTGCCACAATCTGTGCCGTCACGGTTGTACCGATATTGGCACCATAGATAATCGTGGCGGCTTGTGCCAGCGACATAATACCCACATTGACAAAGCCTATCACCATCACGGTGGTGGCTCCCGAAGACTGAATGGCGGCGGTGCTGAGCGTACCTATGGCCACGCCAATCAGCTTATTGTTGCCCACTTTCGAGAACAGGGCTTTCAGGTGCTCGCTGCTTGCCGACTCAAGGTTGCTCGACATCATCTGGCATGCCACCAAGAAGATACCGATACCGGCAATAAGCATTAAGATAGCAGAGATTGCTGTAATAATCATAACGAGTAAAAAGTTATCCTATAATGATTTATGCGTTTTATATTGTTTGTTGGTTATATGCCTACTACGCCCCGAATGGCTATATGTGAGTGCCGACACCGCACTTTATCATCGCATGATTGCGGAAACCGTCGATGTATATCTCCAGAGGTTCCTCCAATCGCACATGGCGCACATATTCCGTCTCCTCCACGGCAGCCAAGCGGTCGAGTGCCACATCGTCGAGCACATCCGCCGGGCGTGCAAACGGATTGACATTCACATACCCCACATTGAACGATGTCATGTTCTGGAAGAAATGCGAACCTTGGCTCGGGTCTATTTGGAACGACGGCAGACTGCATTCCACCAGCACTTTTGCCTCACTGATGTCGCTCCATTGCACGGGCAGTCCCAGCGTCGGTATCTGCGACCCTATGCGCCCGAATGCCATCAGCACATAGCCTTTCCCCTCTAGGCGCATGCGGGTGTTCCATTGCCGCAGCGTCTCTGCCATCTCTTGCGTATGCAATATATCGAAAGCCTCTTGCCGCAAATAGATAATATCTCGTACCCCATCTACTCGCCCAACGCCCAACGCACTGTCCGACAGCACAATCGGCTCTGTTTGGTCAATGTGTTCCCAGTCCACTTGTGCCGTCAGTCCGTCTGCCGAAATGGGGCGTATCTGCAGCACATTGAATAGCGCAGGCTCGTGCAGCAGGTTGGCGGCAAACTCTATCTCCACGGGACATTTTATCTCCTCTGCCGCTATTCGTAGCAGCGTCGAGAGAATATCCGCCAGCGGGAATGTGTTGTATTTCAGTATCGGCGCAAAAGTCACGCACCGCATACCCTGCCCAAAGCACGAATCCACCATGCGTTGGTTCTCGTAGTCGTATGTTGATGCCACTTTGCGGAGCGAGGCAAACCCTTCGCAGTCGCCTATCGACAGTTTGCACAGATTCACCGCATCGTCTATCGAGGTCTTGAATCGTTCGGGCGCGAGGTCGAGTGCCAACATTGCCTGCTGTGTCTCTCGCATGGCCAGGTCGGGCGTCGAGGTCTGTATCACATGCTTCGGATAGCGTGGCGAGAAGCGCAGCACTTGTCCTCCGTCCACCACCATCTTACCCAATCCGTACGCCAGTTTCACGATACCGTCTTCGGGTTTCTCATAGCCGACAGGGTAAAAGTTGATACTCCGTGCCACACCGCTCAGAGTCGGGAAATAGTAGTTCCCTTCCTGTTCGCCGCACACCTCTTGTACCACTATCGCCATTTTCTCCTCCGACAGCACATTCGCCGTCGAGGTGATATACCCACGAGAGGCGGCAAAATATACAGAAGCATACACCGACTTCACCGCCTTGCTCAGCAGTCGCAGTTGTTGGTCTTCGTTCTCCGTATGCGGTATCATGTAGGTCGAATATACCCCCGCAAACGGCTGATAATAGGAATCTTCCAACTTGCTCGACGAACGCACCGCCAAGGGTCTGTGTGTCACACGAATGAACCGCCGTAATGCCTCCGTCAGGTCTTGCGGAAGCGTCGAGGCAACAAATTCCGACAATATCTCTTCGTCCGAAATGTCCGAGTTTATCACATATTGCAGCCCGTTGTCGTGGATAAAGGTGTCGAACGAGTCGGTCGTTATCACCATCGTTCGCGGCACCAGCACCCGCACATTCTCCCACTTGTTGTAGAGGTCGTATTTCTGCAGTATGTGGTTCAGGAACGCCAGTCCCCGCCCTTTGCCGCCAAGTGCCCCTTTCCCATAGCGGGCGAACCAAATCGTATCATTATAGGTGTCGGGATGGTATTTCGCCACCACGCCGAGTGCCTGGTTGATTCGGTAGTCGTGAATCGTCTTTATGTTGATGGCTCGTATGTTCTCTATGTCGCTGTCGTCCTTGATTTTCAGCGGACTGACCCGTTTTCCGACCTCAAATAGTCCTCGTGCAAACAGCCACTTACTCAGATAGTTGTTGTCCGAGAGCCGACGGAACGCCTGCGCCGATATGGTCGATATGATATGCTCAAAGCCCTCAAGGTCGTTGGCGCGTGCTATCTCTTCGCCGGTCTGTGGATCTATCGCCACAAAATCACCGAAACCGAACTCCCGCCCGATGTATTCACTCAACTCTTGGGTCAGCGTCTTCGACTTTTTCACGATAAAACCCACTCGCAACTGCTGTGCAATGGCACGCATCGACTCTTGCGATGACTGCAGCAGGAAGGGCATAGTCGGATTATCTTGCCGTATGAGCCGACACAGGTCCACACCGGCGTCCAGTTTCTCTTGTTCCGAACAATCCCCACGGTGCACCACAAAGCCTATGTCGGAGATGACGCCGATGATATTGTCCCTGTAGCGGGAGTACAGCGCCAGTGCATCGTCGTAGCAGGTCGCCATCAGCACCTTTGGGCGTGCCCGTTTGCGTCGCAACTGTTGTTTCTCGTTGAGCGCATCCCGAATGGCTATGCTGTTCTGTTGCAGAATCAGTTTGTAGAGCAGGGGCAGATAGGTGGAGTAATAGCGTACGGAGTCCTCCACCAAAATAATTGCTCGAACCCCTTCTTCAAGAATGTCGTGTTCGGCATTCATACGGTCTTCGAGCAATTTAATAATGGCTATGATTAGGTCTGCGGAGTTGTTCCAGCAGAAGAAATAGTCTATGTCCGGCTGATTTTGGTATTGAATATGGCTGAATACCTCTTTCGAGAAAGACGAGAGCAGCACGATAGGCGTATCGGCGGAGAGTCGCTTCATGCTGTGTGCAAAATCGAACACTCCCTCGATACCTACATTATATACGGTAATCACAAGGTCGTAGTGTTCGCCCTTCTCCACACGGCGCAAGGCGTCGTCGGTGGTCTCTGCACGGACGATGGCGGGCGGGTTGCTCAGGTTGAGTTCCGCATATTCTTCAGCGATCTGCACATCGATATGTCCGTCTTCTTCGAGCGCAAAACTATCATAATTGTTGCACACAAGCAGGATACGCCGTATCCTTCTTGCCATGAGTGATGTATAGTCTCCGCTCTCCATGCGTCTATTGATTTCGTCTAGTAATTACGCAGTAATTGCATAGCACTTGTACAATAATTGCATACTAATCGCGCAGTAAATGCATACTAATTGTACAGTAATTACATACTAATCGCGCAGTGATTGCGTATCGTACCTGCGCCTAGTATTTATGTAATTGGTTGCGTCTATGTAAATAGCGCACAAAGGTACACTTTTTTTCCGAACCTTGCAACACTGCCGGCACAAAGTTCCCCAAACCCCACCCTGCCAAAGTTTGCGGCTTTGGTGGTCACATAATCATTGAGGGAATGTCCGACCGAACTATTTACGCACCCAGACTTTCGTTATCTCCGAGATGAATAATTGGTGGCGCGACGGGTCGGTGTCGTAGTGTGTCCCCTGCACAATAGGCGTCTGATAAGCAGGCGTTAAATGTTCTGTATCGAGTCGGTCTTGGTACATATTCCGGCACTCTATCACCATCCGTGCCTCGCTGAAAGTCATCAGCCCGGATGGTGTCGAGACGGGCGTCAATCCAGCATTCTTCACTTTGTCTTCCGTGCGCCCAGTCTGTGTGCCACAGATACGCAGCGACGAGCGATACTCCTCATCGAAGAACGACAGCGTATAGGTTTGTTCGCGTTGCAAGAACTCGTAGGTGTAGCGCGACTCCCGTATCATAATGAACGCCGACGGGTGTCCCCATGCCATACCCAATGCGCCCCACGCTGCCGTCATAGTGTTGTACGAGGCTTCATTGCCCACTGTAACGAGCATCCATTGGTTTCCAATAAGATCTATGCTGTTGCTCTGTATCTCCGTGGCGGGGATAGCCACATATCTATCCTCCCAAGTCGAAGAAGAAGCCACCATCGTGTCAAGCGTATAGGTAGCGTTAGCAATCTCTGTATCCGTGCTTTGGTTTGTCTTAGTACAAGCCGCCATTGTGAATAGCACTATCGCCAGTGCAATATAAGAAAGTCTTTCCATAAGGTTATGTTATTTTGTCGTGGAAGTTTCAATAGGTTGCACTTTCGCTATACGGAAGTGTTTCGAGAGCGAGAAACACCAATAGAACAGTGTCACGAGTGCCAACACGCCGCCCACATAGCCGATAGACGCTATCGACACATGCGTGCAGACTTGCCCGCCTATCAGTGTCCCCGTAGCGATACCGAGGTTGAAGATACCCGACGAGATAGACATCGCCACGGGAGTAGCGTCCGCAGTGGTATGGTTGATTATCTCGTTCTGGAACGACACATTGTATGCCGTTGCCGCCATCCCCCAGAGGGCGCATACGGGAATAACCCATACCCCGAACGATGCCATCGGCGCAAGCACCAATTGGCACACACTGATACCACCTATCGCCAGTGCAATAAAGCGGATGGGGTTACGGGTATAGAATTTCGAGAATAGGTAACTGCCGACTACACCCATACAGCCGAAGAGCATCAGTGCTGCCGTCACCCAATGGTGCGACAGGTGCGCCACTTGCAGCAGGAACGGCTCGATGTAACTATAGCCCACATAGTATGCCGTGGCAAAGCCGAGAGTCAGCACATAGATACCCATCAGTATAGGGTTCTTGAGCAGTGCAGGCAGTTGCTTGACGGAAAATCCCCCATGCGCAGGCACGGTAGGCATTGTAAAAAAGAGGTACGCCAATACTACGAAAGAGAATATACCAATACTCAGGAAAGTCATTCGCCAACCAATATAAAGCCCTATAATACGCCCTAAAGGCATTCCAAGAATCATCGCCACCGAAGTACCGGTTACAATCATACTCAACGCCAACTGTTTTTTGTTGTCGGGTACGATACTTGCCGCCAAAGGCGAGACAATAGACCAAAAGATAGCGTGCGTACAAGCCACGCCTATTCGGGAGAGCATCAGCAGCGAGTAGTTGGGGGCTACAGATGAGCAGAGTTGAAACACCACGAAACCCGTTACTACCCACAGCATAAGTTTGCGCAGGTTCACTCTCGACACTGCCAACATCAGCGGCAACGACAGCAGCATTACCATCCACGCATAGACGGAGATAAGCATACCGGCACTGGCCTCCGACAAATGAAAATCGGCGGCAATGTCAGTGAGCAAAGCAATAGGAATAAACTCCGAAGTATTAAATACGAAAGCCGAACAAGTCAGACCCATCAGTGGCAGCCAGTGCCGCCAAGTCATTTTTGTTTCCATTTCTAACAGACTAATAATACCTTAGTGTAATAGAATACCTCAGTGTAATAGACAGACTAATAGTACTTTGATGTACCGACTGCCATCCTTTCTTATACAAAAACAGTGCCATGACAGCACTGAAGATATTGCATAATTATGGAAAAACATTGTATCATACGGGTGTGGACTTGCCAATGAATGGAGTATGGTAAATTTCTGCTTTATTCCTAACTCCTAATTACATAGACTTCTACATCGCCCTCCAATGTCCACCGGGGTAGCACTGCTACTCGCTCGAACCCCAGTCGCTCAAACAACGACAAACACGGGGTGTTCCATTCGCCTATATGCACATAAAGCAGCCGCAGATCCAGCACCTCGAATGCATATTCTTTCAGTGCTGACACCGCCTCCCGGGCATAGCCATGCCGTCTGTATTCGGGGGCGATATAGAGTCCCATAGCCGCTTTACGGTTGCGTATATCGAAGTCGAAGAGGTCAATACACCCGACCGTGAGTACCTCTTCCCTATTCCGCGCTTTTCCACTCTGCTCCGGCTCTATCTGTTTTTCTCCACTCTTCTCTTCGATGATAAGGCGCAGTTGCCCGTCACGGTAAATGTCGCCCGCAGTAGACTCAATGTATGCACGCAGGTCTTGCTGCGAGAACGGATTATGGGTATCTCCGTCTCGCCACGCTGTCCGGTCATTCTCCCACAGGTAGAGAAACGGCAGGTCAGAAGGCTCTATCTTACGCAAAGACAACACGCTGAATTTGACATTTGCCAATTTAATATCTACAGTCTGCCAATTTACCCATTTACGAGCAGCCTACACACCTACTCTCCCAGTAAACGCTCGAGGAAACTCTTTTTCTTCTGTTGCCGCATATCTTCAAGGTTGTCTTGCGGCACGGGTTTGAGCGCATTGCCCGAGTGTATCATCTGGTAAATTACGCCCCAATCGGGCAAACCACCCAAGTTGCGGTCGTCTATAAACACATCCGCTGTCAGTTTACGATTAGGACGATTCTCCGGGTCTTCTTCCGGATAGTTCGAGTTGACGGCATAGAACTCCAATCCCCGTTCTTTGCAGTAGTCCACTGCCTCTTGCAGCAGTTCGCCTTCGCGAACAGACCAAAGAATAAGTTGATGATGATCTTCTGATTGCAATTTCTTAAGTGTCTGAATAGCAAACGGAACAGGCTTCCCGATCGCGGGATAGGCGTGCGTTACAATCGTTCCGTCAAAATCTACAGCAATTATCATAGTGTTGAGTGTGGGGATAAGTGTTAAGAAAGAAAGGATAAATAAATTGTGAGGACTTAGTATGTTTCTTGATTTTGGTCTTGCGGCTGCAATTCTATCTGCATCTTCGCCACCGTCGGTTTGGTAAAATACCATGCAATAGCGGCTATGGCAGCCACCCACAGCATAGAACGATAGCCGCCGAAGAGATAGAATGCCACAATGCCGAAGAGCATAGCGTTGCTCACTATCACAATACGCCACGCTGCATAACGACCATAGAGTCGCAGTTGCTTTGTTTTGTCTTCCATGCAGCTCAGTTTCATGCACATACGCTTAAAGCCATACAATCCGAGCGGGATAGTAAGCAAGGCGTCCAGTATTACCACATATTGGATAGTCCTGCCTACACCAGACATTGTGTCAAGCGGCGTAAACATACCCTTTGTCAAAAGCAGATACATGGCTGTTAGCGCCACCAAAGCGAGCACCATCATGCCGTAGTAATACACATTCAGTTGGCGTATAATCTTTCGTTCCATAGAGTTATAGTACTTTGTTATTTTGGTAGTCCCGTATAAGGATTGAATATATTGCGATACTATGGGTTAGACAGTACCCTTGTAATCTGTTCGGTTAACAATAGAACGTCCGAGCGTAATCTCGTCGGTATATTCCAATTCGTTTCCTACCGCCACCCCCCGAGCTATTTGGCTTATCTTAGGCACTTGCTCCAGCCCCGCATTCTGCAAGCGGCGATAGATATAGAAGTTTGTGGTGTCGCCCTCCATCGTGGTCGGCAAAGCGAGTATCACCTCGCGTATTCCTTCCGGCACAATGCGTGCCACAAGCGAGTCTATCTCGATGTCTTGGGGACCGATGCCATCCATAGGCGAGATGACACCTCCCAACACATGGTACAGCCCTGTATATTGCCCCGTGTTCTCGATAGACATCACATCCTGCACATTCTCAACCACACAGACGATTTGTCGATCACGATGATGCGATTGACAAACAGGACACACCTCTTGGTCGGACAGGTTGTGGCACACACGGCAATAACGCACCTCTTTCTTAAGTTGGGTCAGCGAACCGGCAAATGCTTCTACCTCTCTGTCGGACTCACGCAACAAATACAATACCAAGCGAAGCGCCGTCTTGCGCCCCACTCCCGGCAACGAAGCAAACTGCTCCACTGCGTTCTCCAATAATGTGGACGGGTAGTTCATTTTTCGCTATGCGTTAGTGATGTTGCCGTCATACGCATACAATGCCTAATGCCTATTCCTCATTGCCTATTCAGGCTTTCTCTGTGTATTGCTTCGAATATCTGCTCTACGGTTTCGGAGGATAGTCCTATTTTCTGTGCCCATTCTTTGCGCATATTAAGTATCGCCTCATAGCGTGCAGGTTGCAGAGGTTGCATAGCGTGCGCCTGTTTCCACTGCCCGATGCGTTCACTGACTTCCATTCGCTGTGCAATCGCACCCCATAGCGCATCGTCTATCTCGTCTATCTCCGCCCGTAGCCAATCGAGTTCTAACTCCGTTTGGTCTTCACGCTGACAGCAGAACGCCTTATGGATAGGGCGTAAGGCATCGGGCGTAATCTGCTGTTGTGCATCGGAAAGTGCTTTCTCCGGATGTGTATGCACTTCTATCATTGCTCCATCGAGACAGAGTGTGCGTACTTGTTCCATAAGAGGTGCTATCCGCTCTCGGCTACCGCCTAAATGGCTTGGATCAAGCAACAACGGGATGTCCGGTCGTGCCTGCCGCAGCGTATGCGCCATTGCCCAACACGGACGATGATTGCAACCTCGAAGTATCGCTCCCACAGCCACCATCGCTTGCTCTATGCGGGCAATATCGCCCAACCACAGTTGAGTGTCATTATTAACGGGATTCTTAACGAATACTCCCCGCAATTTCTCGTGTGGTGCATTCGCAAGCGCATCTGCCAATTCTTGTACTTGTATGGGATTGGCGGTAGTGCGTGCGCCAAGCCAGAGATAATCCACTCCGGCCGCAAGGGCTTTGCGTACATGTTCGGCTGTCGCCACCTCGGTCGCAACGGGTAGCCCTGTCTCCTGCCGTACACATTGTAACCATCCGAGGGCTTCGTCTCCTATACCTTGAAAAGTATCGGGTCGCGTGCGCGGTTTCCATACCCCCGCCCGAAAAATCACCTGCATTCCTACTGCCGTCACAATCGCCTGTGCCGTTTCCAACACCTGCTCCCTACTCTCTGCCGCACAAGGACCTGCAATCAGTATCTTTTCCGCCATTTCCTCTTATTCCTCTGATATTCTCCCGTCGGCGAACACCCATTTCCGCCCCGGATACCGCTCCGGCCAAAGGATATTGTGTGTCGAGATAAGCACAGTAATCCCCGCTTGGCTGATATTTTGCAACAGTTCCATTATCTCTGTGCCTGTCTCAGGGTCGAGGTTGCCCGTAGGCTCATCGGCAAGTATCAGTTCGGGCGAGTTGAGCAATGCACGGGCAATCACCACGCGTTGCTGTTCGCCACCGGAAAGTTGGTGCGGCTTTTTATAGGCTTTATTCGCCATACCCACCTGCTCCAATACTTCCACTACATGGTTCTTCATCAGGGCTTTATCTTTCCACCCGGTCGATTGCAACACAAAGAGCAGATTGTCTTCTATATTTCTGTCTGTCAGCAGTTTATAGTCCTGAAAAACAATGCCGAGCCGCCGACGAAGATAGGGTAACTGCCGATGCTTCACCTGCGCCATATTCTGCCCCAACACCTCGGCAGTACCCGTGGCGATAGGCAGTGCACCATAGACAGTCTTCATAAAACTCGATTTCCCGCTCCCCACTTTGCCCAGCAGGTAGATGAGCTCGCCCGCTTCTACACAAAGATTCACCTCCCGCAGCACAATCTGCTCGGCTTGACGAATCTCCACATCGGTATATTTAATCAATTCTGCCATTAAGCGTAATTTGCGTATAGCGTAATTTGCGTAGTTTTTGTATTTTGCGTAAGTTGAGAAACAAGTTATTCCTCTGTTTTTGCTATTTTGTCATCGAGTTCTTTGAGTTGTTCTTTCAGGGTTTCAATCTTCTTCTGCATATCCTCCACCAGCTTGTTAGCTGTCTTGGTTTTGCCCGTAAAGAATAGGATATTGTTCTCAGCCACCTTTATCTCCTGCTGTAGGTTATTATAGAGGCGTACCAGTTTCTGCCGGTCAGTCATATTCTCCACCCGCTTGCTGAATTGTGCTTTGGCAGCGGCTTTCCTCTGCTCGAACGCCTCGCGTGCACCCTTGTTCGCCTCGCGCTTGGCATTGAAGAATGCATCGCATGCCTCCGAGAACGATTTCCATAGTTCGTCTGAATACTTGCGCGCTACAGGACCTACTTTCTTCCACTCCGCCTGGAGGGCAATCAGCGCATCAGTCGTTGCCTTCCAGTCGGTGCTGTCTTTCAGTTGCTGTGCCTGCTCAATGAGTTCACGCTTCTTGCTGAGGTTCGCCGCAAACTCGTCCCGCATTTCCTTATAGAATGCGGTTTTTGCCTTAAAGAACGCATCGCAGATAGCACGGTATTCCTCATAGATAGCCTGATTTTGCTTCTTCGGTGCAAAACCCACCGTACGCCACTCTGCCTGAACGGCTTGTATTTTATCCGTTGCTTCATCCCATTGCTTGCCGGTTTTCAGTTGGGCGAGGTCTACTTCTTTGAGACGGGCTATGAGCGCCTGCTTCTTCTCGAGGTTCTCCGCCTCTTTGGCGTGCAGTTCGTCATAATAGGCTTGGAACTTCTTGTTAATCAGGGTGGATGCCTCTTTGAAGCGCATCCAGAGATCTTCGCGCAATTCGCGTGCCACAGGACCTATCTCCGTCCACTCGTCGTGCAGCTGTTGTAACGCACGGCTTGCCTCTACGATGTTCGGATTCTCTGCCAGTTTCTCCGCCGCTTCGCACAACAAAGTTTTCGCCTCAAGGTTCTTCTTGAAGTCAAGGTCTCGCAACTCGATGTTTATCTTCACGAGGTCGTAGAACTGCTCTTGGTATTGCTGGTATTGTTTCCGGATTTCTGGTGCCTCCTGAGGAGGAACGACACCGATGGTCTTCCACTCTGCCTGTAAGTCGCGCATCTTCTGCAGATTACCCATAACATCGGCAGTCTCTGCCAACGCTAGGTCTTTCATTTGTGCAAGAATATTCTGCTTGCGAAGCAGATTTTGCTGCTGTTCTGCCTCTGTTTTCGCAGCGAATTCAGCCTTCTTTTGTTTGTATTCATTGAGCAACTCCCTGAACTGTGCCTCTGTCTCATCAATGACGGGTTGCCATGTATCCAACTGTTCGCCGGCGGCTTGGGCGGCCTTCTGCGCCTCTTCTAACTCTTGGTGATACGCACGGTAGAACCTGGTTTTGAGTTGTTCTACTTCGTCTTTCACTTCTGTCACATTCTTCGTCAGCAGAGTCTTCAGTTCCTCTACCAATTGTTGCTTTTCGTTTGCCATTGTTTTTTTGGTGTTCTCCACACCGTCATTTTGATTTCTTTTAGAGAGAAAGAGTACCGTTCTATCAATGGCACTCCCATTCCGCTACAAAAGTACTGCTATATTTTCATATATGCAAAAAAAAGTGTACCTTTGTCGCGTTTTTTTATCGCTATATATTGCTAATTTTACAGATAATGATTACCATAGAACAACTCAAAGACATTCAGGAGAGAGCCGAAAAACTGAAACAGTATCTCGCTATCGACGAGAAGCGCATTCAGTTGGAAGAAGAGGAATTACACACCCAGGCCCCCGGTTTCTGGGACGATGCCAAAGCGGCAGAGGCGCAGATGCGCAAGGTAAAAGGTATAAAGCGTTGGATAGAGGGCTATGAGGGCGTACGCAGTGCGGTAGAGGAACTCCGTTTGGCATTTGAGTATTACAAGGAAGATTTAGTTTCCGAAGCGGAAGTCGACGCCGCATACGCTCACGCCGTCAGCGAGGTGGAAGACCTCGAGATGAAGAATATGCTTTCGCACGAAGAAGACCAGATGCCTGCCGTGCTGAAGATTGTGGCAGGCGCAGGCGGCACAGAGGCACAAGACTGGGCGGAGCAATTGATGCGTATGTACCAACGCTACTGCGAGAAGCACGACTATAAGGTAACAATCACCAACCTGCAAGAGGGCGACGAGGCGGGTATCAAGACCGTCACTTTCAATATCGAGGGTGATATGGCGTATGGCTATCTCAAGAGCGAGAATGGTGTGCACCGCCTTGTGCGCGTCAGTCCGTACAATGCGCAGGGCAAGCGTATGACCTCGTTTGCGTCGGTCTTTGTAGTGCCGCTCATAGACGATAGTATAGAGATCAATGTAGATCCCGCAGGCATTTCATGGGACACTTTCCGTTCTTCGGGTGCCGGCGGACAGAATGTCAATAAGGTGGAGTCCGGCGTGCGTCTGCACTATAAGTTTATCAACCCGCTGACCAACCAACCGGACGAGATTGTCATTGAGAACACTGAGACGCGCGACCAACCCAAGAACCGTGAGAACGCCCTGCGCCACTTGCGCAGCCAACTCTACGAATTGGAGTTGGAGAAACGCCGTCAGGCAGCGGCCAAGGTCGAAGCAGGAAAGAAAAAGATTGAGTGGGGCAGCCAAATCCGCTCCTATGTATTCGACGACCGCCGAGTAAAAGACCATCGTACGAACTATCAAACCTCGAATGTGAGTGCCGTAATGGACGGCGACTTAGACGGGTTCATCAAGTCTTATCTTATGCAATTCCCTGACTAATCCCCATCGCCAAAAACTGTCCATTTTTTGAATAATGGCTTGCACCAATCGAAAGAAAATACTACCTTTGCTAGCCGATCTGAAAATGCGGATTGCCCAATCATAAATTATACATTAAACATTACAATTACACATCATTATGACTATCGCTGTTGCTGGAACCGGATATGTAGGTCTCTCGATCGCTACCTTATTAGCCCAACACAATCGTGTATTGGCTGTGGATATTATGCCCGAGAAAGTAGAAAAAATTAACCACCACGAGTCTCCTATTCAGGACGAATATATCGAGAAGTATCTCGCCGAGAAACCGCTTGACCTTACCGCTACGCTT
Source organism: Bacteroidaceae bacterium (assembly GCA_963622445.1). GTDB lineage: Bacteria > Bacteroidota > Bacteroidia > Bacteroidales > Paludibacteraceae > Colicola. The sequence continues at coordinate 12,721 of CAVFHY010000015.1, read as the reverse complement.
GATGGGAGAAAGGCATATAGCGAGGCAGACTATGTTGTCATTGCCGCACCCACCAACTACGACAGCCAAAAGAACTACTTCGATACCTCCGCCGTCGAGGATGTCATCCGCCTTGTTATGGAGGTGAACCCTAATGCTATTATGGTCATCAAATCGACCATTCCCGTAGGCTACACCGAAGCAATTCGCAACAAGTTGGGTAGTAAGAACATTCTTTTCTCACCGGAGTTTCTGCGCGAGTCCAAAGCACTTTACGACAACCTCTATCCTTCGCGTATCATCGTCGGCACCGACCTCAACGATGCCCGTTTGGTAGAAGCTGCGCACACCTTTGCCCACCTCTTGCAGGAAGGAGCCATCAAGGAGAATATCGACACCCTCTATATGGGTTTCACCGAGGCAGAAGCAGTCAAACTCTTTGCCAACACCTATCTTGCCCTGCGCGTCAGTTATTTCAACGAATTGGATACTTACGCCGAAATGAAAGGCTTGAACACACAAGATATTATCAACGGCGTATGCCTCGACCCGCGTATCGGCACGCACTATAATAACCCATCCTTTGGTTACGGCGGCTATTGCCTCCCCAAGGACACCAAACAGTTGCTTGCCAACTATCAGGATGTCCCTGAAAACTTAATAGAAGCCATTGTCGAGAGCAATCGAACCCGCAAGGATTTTATAGCCGACCGTGTATTAGCCAAGGCGGGCTACTACGACTACTACAACAACGGCTCATACAACGCCCGTGAGGAGCACCCCTGTACGATTGGTGTCTTCCGTCTGACGATGAAATCGAACTCCGATAATTTCCGTCAGTCCTCCATACAGGGCATTATGAAGCGTGTTAAGGCAAAGGGAGCACAAGTTATCATCTACGAACCGACTCTACCCGACGGCTCCACTTTCTTCGGTTCCTTAGTAGTAAACAACTTAGAGCAGTTCAAGGCACAATCCCAAGCCATCATCGCCAATCGCTATGACCCTTGTCTGGACGATGTACAGGCAAAGGTCTATACCCGCGACCTCTTCCGCCGCGACTAATGCGTACTCCCAGCGGGGTTAACACGCATAGTGAGATTTCTCGCCCTTAGCGAAAACAGACTCTTCTGTAATAGACTCTTTTTTGTATTCATTCTCCGTATCCTGCTCTCTCAAGAGAAGCAGATGGTGTGTTTTGTGTACGCATTGCCACCTATCGAATACGCAAAAGTACTTAAATTTTACAGTTTTGTAAGTATTTACTTGCGTATGTTCGCCAAAAGCAGTACTTTTGTGCCGTTTTTGTGGGTGCAATTGTGGTTTTTGCGGAGGTATGGAGATACACCCATCCACATTGTATCCTCCTTACATCCGCTCGGTATCTACTCGATATCCACTCAATACATTCATTAACTGATAAGGTACATTAGATATACACACAACTATGCAATACTATTCTCTTATGCAATATTCTCTTTTCTCTATGCGAATAATACGCTGCGGTCTGCTTATCGGGGTGTTGACGGCAGGGCTTGGTACATTTGCGGCTCCAACTACTACTGTGGCAGCCGTTGCGGATAGTACCGCAGACATTGTGGCTACCCAAACAGATATTGCACTTGTTCGTGTGGCTGCAGATACTGCGGTCAGTGCCGCACGAGCGGAGAACACGACGGTTACGATGGATGAGAACGCTATTCCAACGGAGTTGTCTTTGGACTCTTGTTTAGCCATTGCACGGCGGCAGAACAAGGATATTCAGCGTCTTCGGCTCGAGAAAGACAAAGCACAACAGGTGAAGAGCCAAGCCTTTACCAAGTATTTCCCGCAAATAAAAGGTGAGGCATTCGGCTACTATGCTCTCCGTCCGATGACTGAAGTGGGCGTGAACGACATTGAGAATTCTACGGTGCGCGACCTGCTCATCACTCTCTACGGAAACTACGGCGAGGCATTGGGGTTGCCCAACTCGTTCTCGATGTTTCAATACGGATACGCAGCGGGAGTTACTGCCGTACAACCCGTCTATTGGGGCGGAAAGATAGTGGCAGGCAACCGCTTGGCACAATTAGGCGTGGAGGCAGCCGAACTAAAAACAGAAATGAGCGAACGCGACTTGCTCGAGCAAGTGGAGGAAAGTTACTGGTTGGTAGTCGGTTTGGTGGAGAAAAAAGCCACGCTGGCGTCCTTTACCTCGCTGCTCGACACGGCTTATCACACGGTGTCGGTGGCAACTGAAGCAGGATTGGCACTACAGACAGACCTGCTCGAGATAGAACTGCGTCAATCGGAAATAGCACGCATGCAAATACAGTTGGACAACGGACTCTCGCTGGCATACCGTGCCCTACTCCTCGCGATGGGTTATACCCCATCGGTGGACTCCGTCTTCCCCACCCTCGAGCAAGACAGTGCAACCGCCTACGAGAACGCGCTTTTTGCGCTGCCTACAGTGAACACCGATCATGCGGATTCGCCAGAATCTCAACTGCTTGCCATACAAGTAAAAGCAGCCGAACTGCGCCGCCGCATGGCGATAGCCGATGCGTTGCCGCAAGTGGCTGTGGGTGCACACTACGGGCATAGTCTCTTCCAAGCCAACCTGCTCAAAAACGGATTGACAAGCCGAACCGGCAACGGGGCAGTGTTTGTCTCGGTGTCCGTACCGCTGACAGCGTGGTGGGAAACCGGACACAAAATCAAGGAGTTGAGTATCACGAAAGAGCAGGCGGAATTGCAACAGGCACACACCGACGAACTGCTGACACTGCGTATAGAGCAGGCGTACGACAAGATGCAAGAGTCGTACCTGCTCATACAAAACGACCAACGCGCCCTCGATATTGCCCGTGAGCACTACCGTCTCTCAAATGTGAACTACAAAGCGGGGACGGCAACCATTACCGACCTGCTGCTCTCGCAATCGAAACTGCTGCAGGCGGAAAACGACTTTACAGACGCTGTTATCTCCTTCCGTATAGCCCAACGCCGCTACGCCGATCTGACGACACACGACTAAAGCCGCTTTAGATACGCGGAAAAAGAAAATGAATAAGAGGGTTTCCGTGTAGGAAACCCTCTTATTCTGTTTTTCGTATCAAGGTAAGTACTTGTGATACTCGTATCGCACCATCGTGGTACTTACCTCGTACTTTACTGTTCGTTTGACTTTTCTCCAGTTGATTGACTATTTTCCGCCACAGGTGTCGCGGTATCCTCTTTGGCAGTAGAAGCAGGTGTTGCAGCAGGCTTTTTCCGTACTCTCGGTTTGCGAGGTTTCGACTCTGCCTGAGGCGTTGCCGCCTCTTCTGCGGGAGCGTCCTTTGCTTCTGCCTTTTCTTTCTTGGGCTTTGGCGCAGGTTTGCTCTTCCCTGGCGTTGCTTTCTCCGTCTTGGGAGCAGGCGTTTCCTTGGCCGGTGCGTCCTTGTCGGGAGCAGCTGTTACGGTGTCCTTAACGGATGCCGGAAGCTGAGTCGGCGTCCCGGTAGCCGCTTGGGTCTGCACCGCAGGCTTTCGCTGTTCTACGCGCTTACCGTTCCCACGCTTGTTCTCTTGCTCCTTTTTAGGTTGTCCATTCTTGACATTCTGTAGCCCTGTGCTTTGACCGTTCTTACCGCCTTGCTCTTGGGGAGACCGGGCGTTCTGCTGTTCCGCGTTCTGTCCGTTCTTGGCATTATGCTCTTTGCGAACAGGGGTGCTGCTCTTCGCTTCGGACTCTTCGGGGTGTTTTAGGACATTCCCCTTGGCATCCACGAAACGCATCTCGAGCATACCGAGACTCTGGTCTTCGATAATGCGAACGCCATACTCCCGCTGCCAACGGCTCTTAAGGCTCAACAGCCATCCACGGCAGATATAGGAATAGACATACGGATGCAGGTGCAGGCGAATACCGCTGCCGTAATGCGCACTCATACGCTCCAACTCCTGTTTCACCTGATCGGTAAAGAGGATAGAGGGCTGAATCTTGCCCTTGCCCATACAGGTAGGGCAAACTTCCATCACTTCGACTTCCACAGCGGGGCGCACGCGCTGACGAGTGATTTGCATGAGTCCGAACTTACTGAGCGGCAACACATTGTGCTTCGCACGGTCATTGCCCATCAACTTACGCACATAGTCATAAAGTTGCTGCTGGTGATCCTTGGAGTCCATATCGATGAAGTCCACAATGATGATACCACCGATATCACGAAGGCGGAGTTGATGCACCAGTTCTTCTGCGGCAAGCATATTAAACTGGAATGCATTCTCTTCCTGGTCTTCGTAGAGTTTCTTACTGCCCGAGTTTACATCGATAGAGAAGAGTGCCTCCGTGCGGTCGATAATCAGATAACCGCCATGGCGGAAACCTACGACACGCCCGAGACCCGTCTTAATCTGACGCGTGATATCGAAGCGGTCGAAAATAGGCTGTGTACCTTCGTACAACTTAACTATCTTCGTGCTCTCTGGCGAGATGAGTTCGACATAACGCCGTACCTCATCGTACATCGCACGGTCATTGACCTGAATGGTAGCGAAATCGGGCGAGAAGACATCACGAATGATACCTATGGTACGCCCCAACTCTTCACTGACCAAACTGACAGGCTCTTTCTGCTGAAGCGACTTGACAATCTCGTCCCAACGCTGTACAAGCAGCCGCAATTCGTTATCCAACTCGGCGACACGCTTGTCCTCTGCTACGGTACGCACAATCACACCAAAGCCTTGTGGCTTAATGGATTGTATCAGTTGCTTCAGACGCGAACGCTCCGACTCACGGCGAATCTTCTGGCTCACCATTACGGTATCAGCGAAAGGTATAAGCACCATATTTCGCCCTGCGATACTAATCTCGGCGGTCAAACGAGGTCCCTTGGTATTGATCGGCTCTTTACTAACCTGTACCAAAATGGGGTCGCCTACTTTCAGGTAATCGTTGATATGCCCCTCTTTGCCCACCTCCGGCTGCCGCTGAATGCGCTGAATAGATGGCACATGACGACGGTCGGAAACAGCCTTGGAAACAAAACTCTGCAGCGTAAGAAACTCTGAACCTAAATCCAGATAATGGAGAAAAGCCTCTTTTTCGTAACCTACATCCACAAAGACCGCATTCAACGCAGGCATTACCTTTTTAACACGCCCGTAGTAGATATTACCGACCGAATAGTTGTCGGTATCTCGGCGTTCACGACTAATCTCTTGGAGACGGTCGTCTTCGGTAAGCGCGATAGCAATCTCTTGTGGCTGTACATCCACAATCAATTCGCTTTTCATAATCTTACTTCAATAAATAAAAAATGCTTTGCGGCAACCCATCTGCGCCCAAATGAGTCTTATGCCACAAAGCAGGTTAGAACGAATCGTCTTACTTATGCTTATGACGATTCTTACGCAAACGCTTTTTACGCTTGTGAGTAGACATCTTATGTCTCTTATGCTTTTTTCCGTTTGGCATAATAATGAATATTTAATAGTTATTTGTTTTCTGTTTTCATTGCGCAATGTATTCCCCGCTATATGTCCATTTTCCTCCCGGCAAACAGGCACACAGACAAAGAAACAAACCGATTAGCGCACTTGCCCCTTGAACTCGGCAGCGGGTTTGAACGAAGGAATACGATGCTCTGGCACCTCGATAGAAGTGTTTTTCAAGATGTTACGCGCAATCTTCTTCGCACGCACCTTGGTCGTAAAACTACCGAAACCACGGAGATATACATTCTCTCCGCTCGACACCGATTTCTTGATGTTGTCCATCGCAGACTCTACGATATTCCCAATCGAAGTCTTGTCGTAGCCCGTCTGGATAGCAATTGCATTAATAAGTTCTGCTTTTGTCATAATACTGATATGTTATAAGTCTGAATTTCTTTCAACTGCGAAAAACAATGCAAAGGTACTATAAAAAATTGGTTTACAAAAGTTTTTCGCTCAAAAAATTTACAGAACGGGATTTTTTATGTAATTTTGCAGCCCCAAAACAAGGGAAAATAGGACACTACCATATGGACTACAAATCTCCGTTTCATCGTGCACTCTACCGCTGGTATGAGCAGAACCAACGCATTCTGCCGTGGCGGGAAACGCAAAACCCGTATCGAATCTGGATATCAGAAATCATTCTCCAACAGACACGCGTGGTACAAGGTATGGCGTACTACCTCCGCTTCGTAGAGCGCTTTCCGGACACAGAAACACTGGCGCATGCACCAGAAGATGAGGTACTTCGTTACTGGCAGGGATTGGGATACTACTCCAGGGCGAGAAACCTACACAAGGCGGCACAAACTATCGTGGCGCAAGGGTGGCTGCCTTTCCCTAAGACATTCAACGAGATACGCCAACTGCCAGGCATAGGCGACTACACGGCAGGTGCCATCGCCTCATTTGCGTACAACGCCCCCTACCCTGCTATGGACGGCAATGTGTACCGTGTAGTGGCACGACTTTTCGACAGTGATGTGCCGTTCGACACCGCTGCAGGCAAGAAACATTTCCACACCTTATTAGATACTGTGTTCGATACCGACAATGCCCGCCTGTTCAACTCTGCCATTATGGAGTTTGGTGCGCTCTACTGTACGCCAAGTCTGTCATCAACGGATGATAGCGAAGACGAATACGAAACGGTCTGCGAACGGTGTCCAATTGGAGCGTATTGTATTGCGAAGAAGAATAGCACTGCTATATTGCTCCCTGTTCGCAAGGCGCGCCCAACACCAAGAGAACGCTACCTAAACTACTACATATATGTAAGTTACAAAGAAGAACAGGTATATACATTGCTACACAGACGCATCGAGAAAGATATTTGGCAACATCTGTACGAATTTCCCCTCGAAGAGGCAGCCCATTTGCTCTCAAAAGAAGAAGCAAAAGCACAAACAGGCATCGTACCGACTCTCATCTTCGACACGCTGCATGTGCTGAGCCACCAACGACTGCACACCCGTTTCTTTGTTCTGCAAACAGATACGCTCCCTACCCCACAAAGTTTGCCGGCACTACAAGGGACTTTTGAAATTCCTATCGGTGAAATAGACAAATACGCTCTCTCACGCCTTACGCTCAAGGCATTGGAACACCTGCGGTGGGAGTACTAATTATGAATTAAGAAACTCATTAGAGGACGCCTTCGATGAATATCTTCAAACCGATGAGAATAAGGATAATACCGCCTAACAAGCCCACATTGAAATGAAATTTTGCACCAACAAAGACCCCGATCAAATAACCGCCCATAGAGAAAAGGAAACTGACCAAGGCAATAATGCCTACCCCTATCCACAGCATTTCGGGTACAGGGATAAAAATAACCCCCGTGGCTAAAGCGTCTATCGATGTTGCCACAGCGAGCAACAGCAAGTTACGCAGCGAGAAATCGGCACAGCCCTCTTCGGCAGACGGATGTACATGGTGCGGGCATAGGGCTTTGTTGCCGTGGAAATCGCACTGCGCATTGTGTTTCGAACAACGCTGCTTATTCAATGCGCAGAGAATCCTATTCTCGCGAAACGACTCCCATATCATCTTACCGCCTATAATACCGAGCAGCACAAGTGCGATCCACGGTGAAAAGCGAGAAAAAAAGTTCGTAAACAGCGTACCCGCATAGTATCCGATAAGGGGCATACCACCTTGGAATACACCAAACAGCACCGCCATCAGGATAGGGCGGTTGGGTTTCGAGAACAGTCTCTGTCTTTCCACACGCAGTCCGCTTGTTATACTGACAGCAAAGCAGTCCATTGCTAATCCAATGGCAATCAGAACGATAGAGATAGTATCCATAGCGGTTTAAGTTCTATTGTTCAGTGTTTCGTTCGATAGCGAGCCGCCACTTTACCTTTAGCGATATTCGTCAGTTTGCCCTTGACAAACTGCTTGCGTATAGGCGAGATGCGGTCGGTAAAGACATGCGCCTCGAGGTGGTCGTACTCGTGCTGCACGATTCGCGCTGCAAAGTCGGTATATGTATCCGTGTGCAGTTGAAAATTTTCGTCTTGGTAGCGAATCGTTATGGTGCGGGGACGCACTACGGTCTCGGATATGCCGGGCAGCGACAGACAGCCTTCGGCATAGGCGATAGTCTCTTCGCTCTCCTCGATAATCTCCGGGTTGACAAAGGTCTTACGCAGCCCTGCGCACTCGGGGAAGTCCTCTGCCAAGTCGGTGCCGTCCACGATAAAGAGTCGTTTCGACAGCCCTACTTGGGGTGCTGCCAAGCCGCACCCCTCAGCGGCTTGGAGCGTTTCCTGCATATCCGTAACCAACTGTCTCACATCAAGTTCGCCCTCGACAATCTCGTCGGTGGCTTTACGCAGCACAGGCTGCCCGTATAAGTATATAGGTAGTATCATAAGACTCCCCCCCGCCCTCTAAAAAGAGGGTATTTTCGTTTGTGTTTTTATTAGTTGTTCCTATTTTTCCAACAGAGAACCAGAATTTTTATAATCCATATATCCCTCCAAAATAATGCAGGCAGCGAGTTTGTCCACCACCGCTTTATCCTGCCTGTTTTTCTTCTTCATTCCCCCTGCTAACATGGCTTGGTGCGCCAACACCGAAGTAAAGCGCTCGTCGAAAGATACCAGGGGTATAGCAGGAAAGGCAACACGAAAGCGTTCCATAAACGGGCGGATATAGTTCATCGATTCTGACTCCTGCCCGTTCATCTGCGTTGGATGTCCAATCACCACCTCATCCACCTGTTCGGTGCGGAAATAGTTCTCCAACCACGCCATAAGGTTGCGTGTCTCTATGGTAAGCAACGGATTAGCCGTTATTCGGAGCATATCCGTAACGGCTAATCCAGTGCGTTTTTTCCCATAATCTATAGCGAGTATGCGTGCCACAGATTAGTTGTTGATCTTCTCATTGATAGCCTCGTACTCTGCGTTCATCTCGAAACGATAGTAGAGGGTACGGAGCGTAATCATATAGTCGCGGTTCTCGGGGTCTAACTCGTGCGCTTTCTCGAAGAACGGCAACGATTTCTTGAACATGGCGTTCATTTCCTCGAGGGCTTTCTTGTATGCTTTACCGTCGGAGATATAGGCAGCCTCCTCATTCATCTTGACACCTTGATTATAATAGACACGCCCCTTGCCTGCCTCGGCGTCTGCCATCGTGGGGTCGATAGCCAATGCCTTATCGAAGTCAGCGAGTGCCGCATCGTAGTTGCCTTGGTTTTCGTCGAGGTTACCCTTAATCAAATGATATTGTGCTACATTCGGTTCACGCTCAATCGCCTTATCAAGGAAGGCAATCGCCTCGCTGGTCTGTCCGGAGAAGATGTAGTGGTTGATAAGGTTCTGCAGGAACCACGGTTCTTGCGGAAAGCGCTCTACAGCGTCCTGAAGCACGCGCACATAGTTCGCGGTGTCCTCTTTTGCCTTGTACTCCTGATAGAGGAACTGATTGACCGATACTGCCTCGTAGGTTCCCCCCTTCATATCCTCGAGAATTTTAATGGCTTGGTCATGCATCTCGGCTTGTACGGCAAAGATAGCCTCATAATAGTGGTACTGCTCGTAGATGCTATCCTTAGGCATCTCTTTCTGCAACTTCTCGTCCTGCATGAAAGCGAGATTGGGAATAGAGAGATGCTTATCGAAAGCAAAGTACGCATTGGCGAAATCGCGCTGTTCGTTGAGTGCTATACCGTACTTCACAAAGTCTTGGCTCTTGTAGTACTCCGACAGTTTCTTCTGTACATTGGCAAGTGTCTTCTTGTCAGTCAGCACCTCTTTGCCTTTCTTATCGGTGATAACGGTCGAAGCGAGTTCGGCAGCCTTTACCCAATAGTCGTAACTAGCAGAGAGTTCGGGACCTACTTTTGCCCAATCGACTGCCTTGCCGAGGATTGCCTCTGCATTGGCTTGTTGGTCTTGTTGGTAGCCAATCAGACCGGCTACATACCATGTCTCGGGCAGGTTAGCCGTTTCAGGATTGCTCAATGCCTCATTGATAGCGGCTTGTGCGCCTGTGTAGTCCGGTGTTTCCTGCAGTACTAAGTTCTTTGCCTTTTTTACATTGGCTTTCTGTGCGAAGCAGCCTGCGCTCACAAGCACGAGGGCTGCCAAAAATAAAGACTTTTTCATCTTATTCTTGATTTTCGTTGTTTATTTCGGTTGTCGTTTCGTTTTCGCCGTTCTCGTTTTGGGTATTCCCGCCTTCGGTCGGCTCTTCGTTCTCCTCTTCCTTCGGCACGATGCAGCCGGACATGAGCGTATCATTACGCTTCTGGAGTTCTATCAGTTTGACCCCCTGCGTAGCACGCCCCATGACACGGATGGTGTCGATAGCCATACGGATAGCCGTCCCCGACTTGGTGATAAGCATCAAGTCGTCGTCGTCCGTTACGGCGTTGATACCTACCAGTTGTCCTGTCTTGTCGGTCAAGTTCATGGTTTTCACGCCCTTACCGCCACGATTCGTGATACGGTATATCGGTTCGCCATTCTCGTCGTCGAGTGCAGTACGCTTGCCGAAGCCTTTGTCGGAGATGACAAGCACCGTCTTGTCGGAGTTTTTCTCCACACAAATCATGCCGATAGCACGGTCTTGCCCGTCGTCCTCAAGCGTGATGGCACGCACACCGCTTGCGCTACGCCCCATCGGGCGTACGCTGTTTTCAGGGAAACGAACTACCTTGCCGTTGTAGGATGCAATCAGCATCTCGCTCTCGCCGTCTGTCAGCGTCACGCCAATCAGTTGGTCGCCCTCGCGCAAGCCCAGCGCAATGATACCATTGGTACGCGGGTGGCTGTATGCCTCGAGCGTGGTTTTCTTCATCAGTCCATTTTTCGTAGCGAAGATGAGGTAGTGCTTGTTGACATACTCAGCGTCGTTCAATCCCTTTACATTAATAAAGGTGCATACTTTGTCGTCCTTCTGCAGATTAATGATATTCTGGATAGCACGCCCTTTGGACTGCTTGTTGCCCTCGGGTATCTCATAGACTTTGAGCCAGTAGAGCCGCCCCATCTCCGTGAAGAACATCATAGTGGAGTGCATAGAGGCCTGGTGTACATACTCGATAAAGTCTTGGTCGCGTGATGCCGATGCTTTCGACCCGATACCGCCACGCGCCTGCGAGCGGAACTCGGCCAGCGGTGTACGCTTGATATAACCGAGGTGTGAGATAGTGATGACCATATCGTCATCGGCATACATATCCTCGGGGTTGAACTCGGTCGCCATCTTCACAATCTGCGTACGACGCTCATCCGCATACTTGTCTTTGATTTCCTGCAGTTCGTCTTTGATGACATCATAACGCATTGCCTCGCTGTTCAGGAGGTCGTTGAGGTGCTGAATTAATTTCTCCAACTCGGCGTACTCGGCTTTCAACTCGTCGATTTTCAGCCCCGTCAATGCACTCAGTCGCATATCCACAATGGCTTTCGACTGTTTGTTATCGAGTTGGAAACGCTGCTCCAAGTTGCCCTGAGCCTCTGCTGGTGTGCGGCTGGCACGGATAATGCGCACCACCTCATCGATGTTGTCCACAGCAATAATCAAGCCCTCCAAGATATGCGCGCGCTCTTCGGCCTGGCGCAGTTCGTAGCGGGTACGACGCGTAACGACCTCCATGCGGTGTTCGATAAAGTTCGCCACCAGTTGTTTGAGGTTCAGCAGCACGGGACGCCCCTTGACGAGAGCGATATTGTTAACGGCAAAACTCGATTGGAGTGCCGTATATTTGTATAGTTTATTAAGCACTACCTGCGCATTGGCATCGCGCTTGATGTCTATCACGATACGTATATCGCGCTTCGATTGGTCGCTAATCTCGGAGATACCCTCTATCTTCTTGTCGCTGACGAGGTCAGCGATGTTCTTCACAAGGTCGGATTTCACCACGCCGTATGGCAACTCGGTAATGATGATTTTCTCGCGCCCGTTCTCTTCGGTCTCGATGTCGGCATTGGAGCGGATAACGATACGCCCACGCCCTGTCTCAAAAGCGTCACGCACCCCCTGATAGCCGTAAATAGTCCCACCCGTCGGGAAATCCGGTGCTTTGATACACTCCATTAGGTCGGCTACGGTAATCTCGGCTGCCTCCGGGTTCTGCAGGCGTTCTTCGATATTGCGGATATACGCCACACAGCCGTCCACCACCTCGCCGAGGTTATGGGTCGGCATATTAGTCGCCATACCGACGGCAATACCGCTCGCACCGTTCACCAACAGGTTCGGGAAACGGCAAGGCAGTACGACGGGCTCTTTGAGCGTATTGTCGAAGTTCGGCTGCATATCCACCGTATCCTTATCGATATCACGGAGCATCTCTTCGGCAAGTTTGCTCAATCGTGCTTCCGTATAACGCATCGCAGCCGCACCATCACCATCCACTGAGCCGAAGTTACCTTGCCCGTCCACAAGCGTATAGCGCATATTCCAAGGCTGTGCCAGACGCACCAGCGTGCCATAGATACTGCTATCGCCGTGTGGGTGATACTTACCCATTACCTCACCCACGATACGCGCGGACTTCTTGGTCGGCTTGTCGCTCGTGTTACCCAATTCGTTCATTCCAAAGAGCACACGGCGGTGTACGGGCTTGAAACCATCGCGCACATCTGGCAGCGCACGGCTCACGATGACGCTCATCGAATAGTCGATATACGAGGTTCGCATTTCCTCGTCAATCTTCACAGGGATAATTCTGTCGTTGTCAATCATTGTATTCGTTTCGTTTTATAATGCTTAGTTTGTATGTGTTGTACCTTGTTGGCTT